>NZ_DKSQ01000003.1:0-51838 GCF_002472765.1 Empedobacter sp. UBA7252 | reverse complement strand
TAATTAATATTGAATGAAAAAATATTTTACGCTGTTTTTTTGCTTAACATTTTATGTTATGAATGCGCAAGAAAATTTAACTGCTTATTACCAATACAAAACTTCATTTCTTAACTCAAACTTAAATGGTGTTTCAATAGTTTATGAACTTAATAAAAAAGGAGATGAAGCAAATTTTGAAATCAGAAAAAATGATAGATTTTATGATGGACAAATATACAATTATGTAAATTACAGAGATAAGATAGCAGAAACACAGCGAAATTATAAAGATAAAAGAGCTATAATCTTCAGTAATTTTAAGAAAATTGATTGGGTTTTTAAAGATGAGACAAAAGTTATTAATAATTGTAATGCGAAACGTGCAGACTTTCAATTTGAAGTTGGCAAATTAACACATACGATAGAAATATGGTATTGTCCATCTGAAATCCGATTTTCCCCAATTGATCAGGATATTAATTATTTTGATATTCCAGGATATATCATTTCCTATAAAGAAACACTAAACAATAAAGCTAAAATGGTAACCGAATATAATTTATTGGAGTTTAAAGAAAATAATACGATTCAGATAAAACGTCCAAATGAAGGTGAAAGAATAAATTATGATTTAATTGATAAAGGATTTACAACTTCAAATAATTAATATTGAATGAAAAATATTTTTACGCTGTTTTTTTGCTTAACATTTTATGTTATGAATGCGCAAGAAAATTTAAAAATAGAGTATGAATTCAGAAATGAATTTGATTATCAAAATGCCTCAGATGCTAAGAGTAGAGATATGTACAAAAATAGTAATGATAATCGGTTGTATTTTGAATTGATTACATCTAAAGACGAATCTACTTTTAATAAAATTGATCGAGTAGATAATTCACAAAATAAAAGTGGAATGTCAATAAGTTTTGTTAGTGGTCCTGGAGGATTTTTTTATAAAAATTTAAAAGACAATAATTCACTTTCTGAAATTAATTTTAATGGTAAAAATCTCCTTATTTCTGATTCAATTCCACAATATAAATGGATACTTAAAAAAGAAAATTCTAAAATTTTAGGATTTGATGTCAAAAAAGCAATTTTACAAGAATCAGAGAATACATTTGTAGAAGCTTGGTATGCGCCAAAGCTCAATTATAAAAATGGACCAACAAATTATGGCGGATTACCTGGTGTAATTCTAAAAATTATTTTAAACAATAAAGAAGGAAATCAGTTGAATAAGCAAATTTACGTTGCAACAAAAGTTGAAGTGAGTGATAAATTCAAAATAAATAAACCAACCAAAGGAAAACAGATAAGTCAAGCCGATTTTGAAGAAATGGTTGAAGAAGAAAACCGAAAATTTAATGAAATGTTTTTACAAAAATAAGATACGAAAAAAGGATTTCAATTGAAATCCTTTTTGATATTAAGTAATAGTTATTTGTAATCTATGAATATTTTTAATCAATATAATTACACTTTTTCTAAAACAAAGAATTCTTATCTTTGTTAGAGAAAAGTTGAATTAGATTTTATTCTAACAGAATACTTTTTTTATTAATTAAGATTTTTTGATACATGAAAATATTACTTTCTCCAGCGAAGATGATGAATTTGGAAACGAATGCTAAATGGAGAGCAACGACACCTCAATTTTTGGAACATTCACAAGAAATTATGGATGTTATGAAAGAGATGAGTACAACAGATCTTGAAAAATTAATGAAAATTTCGAAAGATATTGCAGAAATGAATGTGGAGCGTAATCAGGTTTGGAATGTTAAACCTACTGCGAAACAAGCTATTCCAGCAGCTTTAGCTTTCAAAGGTGAAGTTTATAGAGGTTTGAATGCTGAAACTTTAGATGATGAAGCATTTGATTACTTTAATAAACATGCATTTTTGTTATCTGGACTTTATGGGATGTTGCGTCCTTCTGATAAAGTAATGTTGTATCGCTTGGAAATGGGTTCGAAATTGGATGTTCATGGTTCGAAAAATTTGTATGGTTTTTGGAAAAAAATTTTGACACCTTTTCTAAATTTAAAATTGAAGAAAGGCGAGTTTATCTTAAATTTAGCAAGCAATGAATATGCAAAAGTTTTGGATAGAAAATCGTTAAAAGTTCCGATGATTGATGTAGAGTTTCAAGATTACAAGAACGGTGAATTGAAAAAAATCATGATGTATTTTAAACATGCTCGTGGTGCAATGGCGCGTTATTGTGCAGAAAATAAAGTTGAAACTTTGGATCAAGTGAAAGCATTTGACGTGGATGGTTATCGTTTTGATGAGAATCTTTCTACCGAAGAAATTTTGGTATTTACAAGATAATGACTAAAAAAATAATAACTTGAAGACTGCTTTATTAGTAGTCTTTTGTTATTTTTAAATAATATATGAAAGAAAATTTTATCGATAAATTACCCCTCAAAATTATTTACTCGTTCCAATCGCTGATTGAAGAATTAGAACGATCTGAATACAACTTTGGAGAGTTTAAAGCTTTTTTAGAATATCTGAAAGCTACTCGACCAGAGTTGATTGATGGTGTTGAAACATTTGAAGATTTTCAGAAAATTATTAAAGATGTTGAGCCAATTATTGAGAAAATTATTCCTAAACCATTTGTAAAATATAATTTAAAAGCGATAACTTTTCCTTTTTCTGACAAATTTATTTTTGCAACAGATCGACTTAAAGAGTTGATTGATAATAATGAATCACGACTAAAATTCAATTTTGAAGATTTAGATTATGATACATTATATAAGTTTTGTTGTTGCTTCATCTTATCGAAATATTATCATAAAAATTTAGATTTTAATCTATCAAATCAGTTGGTGATAGACAATCAAAATGGCTACAGAATTTATCTTGGGACTGATATAAACCATGATTATTTTCGTATTTATCCATCCGAAGATAAATTTAAATTGACTGAAGATGAAATTGAAGAGTTGTTGAATAATTATGAAGATACAGCTTTGTGGATGAGAAAAATTCCAATTGGATCTTGGATTGCAAAAGGGTTTAATCTTGTTTCATTTTTTGATAATACGACTGAAATTGCACTTTCTAACTTAAAATCTAAATTATTATCTTATGGAGAACCTTTTAATATTGTTCGAAATGATATTATTTCTGCATTAAAATCTATTTTTAGAATCAATAATTTAGAAGTTGGTTTTTCGGCTTATAATTCGGATAAAAATCAATTGGAAATTAGTCATTTATTACAATTGAATGATAGTTTATTGATTGATAATCATAAAAAAATAAAACTGAATGAAATTTTTTGTGCTGATTTAGAGAACAAAATATCGAAATCAGATTATTATGTTGTTTCTAATATTGACGCAGCTTTGGAGAAGTTTCCGCAAGATAAAATGTTGAGAATGGCAAATGAATCTGGTCTGAAAAGTTTGATTCTTTATCCATTGAAAAACGGAAAATCTCATTTAGGTATTTTAGAAATAGGCTCGAAAGAAGCTGGAGTTTTCAATCGAATTAATGCAAACCTTTTGCGCGAAATCACGCCTCTTTTAGAAGAATCTATTTATCGCTATACGGTAGAGTTTGAGAATCAAATCAATGCTTATATACAAACCGAATATACGTCGTTGCATCCAAGTGTAGATTGGAAATTTAGAGAAAAAGCTCGCGAACATATATTGCATCCGGGAAATACAAAACAAAAATTGCAGATCTCTTTTCAAAATGTATATCCAATTTATGGTGAATTGGATGTGAGAAATTCGTCAGTGATTCGAAATCAATGTTTAAAAATGGATTATACTAATCAGATTAATTACTTGATTTTGATTTGTAACGAGTTATATAATCGTACAAAAAAGAATAAATTTTTGGATTATATTGACGATTTGACTGATTTTTTGCAACGAATAGATAATGTAGATAAAATCTATTTCGAAAGCGAATTATTTGATTACATTACGTTGCATATTCATCCTGAAATTCCCAAATATGTAAAGGACAATGAGAAATCAATTATCGAAGAATATCTAAAAAAATTAGATTCTACAACGGGATTATTTTATGTAGATCGCAAAAAATTTGACCAAACAATTGTAATGACAAATTCACTTTTGTCGAACAAATTAGATACTTTTCAGAAAGATGCTCAAGGTGTATTTCCGCATTATTACGAACGTTTCAAGACAGATGGAATTGATTATAATTTGTATGTTGGACGAAGTATTGCGCCGTTCAAAAAATTCTCCTATCAAAATATTCGTGAAATTAGATATTGGCAATTACAGGCGATGATTTCGATGGAGCAATCGTATAAAGAAATTCAGAAAAAAACACCGCTAAAAGTAGAGGTTGCTTCGTTGATTTTTGCAACGAATACCACTATAGATATTTTGTTCAAATTAGATGAGAAACGTTTTGATGTTAATGGATACAACAATGCAAAATATGAAATAATTAAGAAAAGATTGAGTAAAGCTTTTGTGAAAGGAACAAATGAACGAATCAATTTGCCACACAAAATTTGTATTATTTATACCGAAGATATCCTAAAAGAAGAATACTCAAATTATATCAATTTATTAATTGATAAGAAATTTTTGAAAAAAGATGTTGAATATTTGGAAATTGATGATTTGCAGGGTATAAGCGGTTTGCAAGCAATTAGAGTTTCGATTAATTATAAAAATAAACTCGAAAAATATACTAAAATAGAAGAATAAAGAATGGAAAAAGATGATGTATTGCTTAATATTTCGATAGATAGTACTGCCGAAAATATTTGGAAAGTTTTGACAGATGAACAAGCGTTTAATGAATGTTTTGAAAACATAAAAATGACTTGTAACGAATGGAAAGTAGGAGAGAGGATAAAGTTTGTAACGCAAAAAAATAATGAAACGTTGGTAGATGAAGCCTTGATTACATCTATTATGGAGAATGAACGTTTGCGATATAATTATAAAAAACAAAATACAGACCATGAGATTGAAGTAATTTTTAATCTAAAATCTTCAGGTAATTTTACTTATCTATCAATTGAAGGAAAAGATTTTGCGGATGATTTTGAACGCTCACATTCAGAGAATGCGTGGATAAATATGATGCAAGCAATCAAGAAATATGTACAAAAAAAATAACCTTCAAATTTTTGAAGGTTATTTTTTTATATGTTAAAATCCGAAATTCAAACCAAAAACGATTCGCCCTGGATCTTCACCTTTAAAGTATGAAACTGTTGCGGTAATAGATTGTGCTCCGTTTATCCAAAGTCCACCACCCATAGATGAATGCCATTTATTTGAGTCTTCTCCGTTTAACCAAACTCGTCCATAATCAGCTCCAACAAAAAGACCTAATCGAAGTGGAACAACAGCTTTGAAACGTAAAGCATCAAATCGTAAATCAGATGTTTGTAAGAAAACTTTGTCTCCTGCAAAACGACCTAATCGATAACCACGTAAATCCTGATCTCCACCTAAATTAGCCATTTGATAGAATTCCATAAAATTACCCCAAACTGCTTTACCTTTTAGCATAGAAGCAACTGTTAATCTTCCATTTGCAGAAATTTTATGTGTGAAACCTAAATTAAGTTCGGTATAAAAATGATTACGTTCAAAATCTGTCAAATTAGAAATCCACTTTGCATTTGCTAAAAATGTCATGCCTAATTTTGGCAATGATTCGTTATCGTAATTTTTGAACAAATATTTAGCTCCAATTTCTCCGAAATGTTGTCCTTTGAAAACGTCTCTATTAATTGATGGGAAATCTTCGACGATACGATCTTTATTCTCTTCAATCTTTTTGTAACTATAAATTGCAGAAAAATCTAAACGACCATTGTTATTCATAATCTTGAAAATAGACGGTCCAATGCTATAACTTTCTAATCGAACACGGTTATAATCCATTCCAATTTCTTCTTGATTATTCACGGTCTCGTTTCCTAAACCAAAGAAATTTGTACTATAAGTCGGGCTCGTGTAAGCTGCATTAAGATCTAAATTCCACTTACCCAACGCTTTTGTAAACGTTCCTTTATATTTGGCATCCCAACCGCCTGTCGCAAAATAATAACTTAATTGCAAATTGTGACGTTGCGAATATGGTTTACGATCAAAACCGTTGACAGTGTAGGTTGGCGATAAACCAATTTTTATTCCGTCATCAGGATTGTAGCCAATATTAGGTAACATAGTAAAGAAATTATACATCGGTTGTTTGTAATCGTATGTATTAACCTCGTAATCGTTGACAAAATTTTTCGATGTTAAAAAGGTAGATTCTGATGCATCACTTCCGTTTGCGTAATCATATACTTTTACTTTTGCAGAACGCTTTACTTCGTATATATCGTCATCTATTCCACCAATAATACGAACTAAAATAGCGTTATTTGGCTTTCCTTCAACCTTGAATTTATCTTTTCCGTTTAATCCATATAAACGAATTTCTTTCGTTTCTTTTTTATCAAAATCTTCATCAAGAATTAAAGTTCGATCTTGTCCTGAATAGATTTTTACATTTGTTTTTCCCTTTGGTAAACGAGTGATCACAAAATCTTCATCTTCGTTTGTTCCTTTCAGAATGATTAATTTGCGAAGAACTTTATTATATTCTTCTGCAAATTTTTCTAATTTAGATTTTCGGGCAATAAGATTATTGATTACTTCTTGATCGTATTCTTGTTTTGTTTCTTCAGGAATTAATTCAAATGATTGTTTGATATAATCATCACTCAAATTATCTTGAATATATTTTGCTTCTTTTATCCATAATTCAAGATCGGATGATTCTAAAATGGCTAAATCCAATGGATAAGGTTCTCTATTGAACCATTTTACATTTTTGATGTCATCTTTATAATCTTGCATATGTCTCAAAGGAGGAATTTTCATAATTAAATGAAAGAAAAGTCCATCATAACGTGGAAATGCTTGATCTCTATCGCGTGGAATTGGTTTATAAACAGTTTGTTTATTCTCTTTGTAAACGCCCCAACGCCATTGGTCAGAATGTCGATCCCAATCTCCAACTAACATATCAAAAAGTCGTGCACGAATGTAGGCTTGCTTATCCACGACAACATCTTTGTTTTTGTGAATCGCAGCCAACATATCATCTGTGCTAACAATATCTTTTGGTTTTCCGAAAACACCGTCTTGATATCCGGACATTGGTCGTTCTTCTATCATGTATAATTCATCACCAAAATTCTCATTATATGCTTTCAAGGCTTCTTGTTTTGGAACGTAATATAATTTTGGCGTAGAATGCATAATATTGATTGGTTTCATCAAATTAGCAACTGTTAATGGATAATATGGATGATTGGTTGTATAGAAATCCATCAAAAATTTCTCTGTGAAAGAATCTTCAAATTCATCTGCAACATATTTATTTTTAAATGCTACTTGCTGAATGAATTGCGTGGCACTTTTCTTCACCGAGCGCATATTGTATTCTTCACCTTTTGCATTTGCCAATCGTAAACTTTGCGTTTGATGTCCACCACCCATTCTAACAGGGGTTAAACCTCCATTTAGTTGACTTAAATTAA
Organism: Empedobacter sp. UBA7252; assembly: GCF_002472765.1. Taxonomy (NCBI): domain Bacteria; kingdom Pseudomonadati; phylum Bacteroidota; class Flavobacteriia; order Flavobacteriales; family Weeksellaceae; genus Empedobacter; species Empedobacter sp. UBA7252. Next base: position 44,289 of record NZ_DKSQ01000003.1, on the reverse strand, counting down.
CAGTATTAGCAGTAATTGTTTGTCCATATGTTCGACGATAATGACGACCAAAAAAGAATTTATACGGATCAGATTTACGTGTAACGTCTAATGGATATACACTTGTTTCTTTCGTTTTTGGCATTTTTTTATCATCATAAACTTGTGCCAAATATTCCTTTTTCTTTTCTGTAATTTGTTTTGTTAATAATAATTCGATTCCATCGTCTTTAAAACCATAGAAATTAGCTTTAGAAGCGCCATTATCATATAAATCTAGTACAACAAAACCATTATCTCCGTAAGAAAAATCGTTTTTACCAACCGCTTTTGCAGATTCTTTTTTAGAACCAGAACCGCTGATAATTTGTTTGACATTGTTTTGTTGAATATATTGCAAGTTGTGATCGTGTCCAGAAACAACAATTACATTATTTCTATTTTCGATAAGTGTTGCAATACGAGAAGCCATTTCTCTGTATTTGAAATTATTAACATCTTGAGGACTAAGACCTGTTGTACTTCTTAATAAATTAATAAAAGATCCGATTACCGGTAATGGAACTTTGAAATTATCTCCTAATGGATAAAACTGTTTTTTGAAATCAAATTGTCCACCATGTGTTCCGTTCGAATATAGCGGATGATGCATTGTGATAACAGTTGTTCTGTTTTGATATTTGTTCAACTGCGATTCTAATTCTTCGAAGAAAGCTTCTCGCGATTTGATATCACATTTTTCATTTAGACCAGGATGTTTGTCCCAATCTTGCAAATACCATTCAGAATCTATCGCAATAATTCCGATACTATCATTTACATTTATTTTATCAATTGGACACGCATCTTTTGGTAAAAATGATTTTTTATTACCCAATTGTTTTTTGACTAATTTTTCTTGTTCTTTTAATCCTTTTACACCATTTCGCCAATCATGATTTCCTGGAATAAAAAGGGTTTTTCCTTTAAATTCTTTCGCTAAATCAATCTGAAATTGAAGTTTCTCTCTACTTGTTGTATATTCAGCTTTTGTAGAATCCGTTACAATTCCATTTTCGTAAACATTATCACCTAAAAAGAAAAGATAAGAAGAAGAGTCAGCTTTCGCTAATTGATTCTTTAAAATTTCTAAATTTTGTTTATTTTTTGGTTGATCAAGATCTCCTGCATCGCCTATTAAATAGATAGATTGAATTTTATTTCCTTCTACATTTTGTACTTTTTCTGTCTTAATGTTTTTCCCATATTGAGGATGTTGCGTAGCGCAAGATGTCATATAAAGGCAAGAACCTACTAAAGCCAAAAAAGGATAATTCAATTTTTTGTTGTTTAGTGTTGGTAATAATTTCATACATTTAAGCGTTAAAAACTTGTGATGAACCAATTGTTATTAAATATAGAAAACTATGTTTTCAATCTGTTCAAAGATAATCTTTCTTTAGATTTTACGTATCATAATTTTATGCATACCGTAAAAGTTGTAGAAGCAATAAAAACGTTGTCTACTGATGAGCAAATATCTACAGATTTACGAGAAAAATTATTAATAGCGGGTTGGTTTCATGATACGGGTTACACAAAAATCGTGCAAGGGCATGAAAGTGAGAGTGCAAACATTGCAAAAGAGTATTTGATTGAGCATAATTTTGACGAAAATTACATCAAAGAAGTCCAAGATTATATTTTAATCACAGCGCTAAATAATGTTCCAAAAAATATAGGTGAAGCAATTGTAAAAGATGCAGATAACTATCATTTAGGACAAACTGAATATCCTAAAATTTCTGAGTTATTACGTGATGAAATAGCTAAAATATGTCACAAAGAATTTTCTGATTATGAATGGCATGTAGAGAATAGAAATTTTTTTCTAAACATACATCATTTTTATACGGATGCCGCAAAAAAGCTTTGGCAGAAAGGAAAAGAAGAAAATTTGATCTTTACCCAAAATAAAATCAAAGAGATAGAGTTGATTGGTGATATTCCCAATAAGTATGAAATCAAGAAAAAGAAAAACGATAAGATTCAACAACCAGATCGTGGTGTTGATACACTTTTTCGTGTAACGTTGAACAATCATACTCGTTTAAGTGATATTGCTGATAGTAAAGCCAATATTTTATTGTCTGTAAACGCGATCGTGATTTCGATTGCACTTTCTACTTTGGTTCCAAAGTTAGGAAGTCCAAAGAATGAGTATTTACTTTTACCTTCAATTGTAATGCTTTTATCAAGTGTTGTTTCAATTATTTTTGCAATTTTAGCAACTAAACCAAATGTAACATACGAAAGTTTTAACGAAGAAGATGTCAAAAACAAAAAAGTGAATTTGCTTTTCTTTGGTAATTTTTATCAAATGTCACTTGAAGCCTACGATGATGCTATGCAAGAGTTGATGAAAGACAGAGATTATGTATATACTTCTTTGACAAGGGATTTGTATTATTTAGGAAAAGTTTTGGAACGAAAATATCGTTTGTTAAGCATAACCTACACAATTTTTATGATTGGAACTATTTTATCTGTTCTAACGTTTGCTTACGCGATGATCACAAATGTTGCTTAATTATTTTTTTACTTTTTCAAAAGTAAAAGCAATTTTACTTGATTCATCATTGCTAATTTCAGCTTTTAACTGATGACCAATTTTCCAATATTTGATAAGTTTAGGAAAATCATTCTCTTGATTTTCTAATGTAAACGAATTTCTATCAGAATTGATTAACTCAAAATCAGTTGTCTCTTTTTTAGTTTTGTCCAAATTAACTTTCAATATCCATTTATCATCAATCTTTGTGATAGTAAGATGTTCCTGCGAAATTGTATCATTATTTTTGATTGTAAACCCGCAACCTAAAAAAGTGTTTTTATCAACTTTTTTCCAGTTTTCATACGTTTTTCGATCCGATTTTTCATTTGTTCTAATCCATTCTCCAACCAAAAAATCAAAACTTGGTTTATCAGCAGAAGTTTTAGTTGATTCGCAAGAATTCAACAAAAAAATAAATAAAAGAAGAAAAGTAAATAGTTTCATATTAGTGTGCTTAATAGTAAAAATAATCAATTTGAAATAGTTAAAATGATAGAAATGATTTTTTCTCAAAAATTTTATTCTTTTATGTATTATTGGTTTACTTTTTGTGTAATTCGTGGCAGTTAAATTAGGCAATAAACAAAAGGTACACTATTTTTGAAGTATGCGACTTTCTACAAAACAAAAGTTTTTTCAATACATTAAAAAATCATTTAATTTTTTTCAAAACTTGTTGAACCTGTTAAAATTGGTTTTATCAGAGCGACAATTTTTGTATTTATCGTGTATTTTAGTAGCTATTTCATCTGCTTTTGCAGTGATTGTGCTAAAAACTTTTGCGCACAATGTTTTTCAATTTACTATTTATATTAATAATTTAGTCAAACTACCTTATATCAATAGTATATTGCCAATTATAGGTATTTTGTTGACGGTTTTTGTTGTGCAGAAATTTTTGGATGGTTCGATAGAAAAGGGAACTTCTCAAATTATGATTGCTGTAGCTAAAAAGTCTGGAATAATGCCTAAAAAACAGATGTATGCTCAGATTTTAACGAGTTCCTTAACAGTTGGTATGGGTGGTTCGGCTGGTTTAGAATCTCCAATTACAATTACTGGTGCAGCTTTTGGTTCTAATTATGCACAATATTACAGATTCAAATACAAAGAAAGAACACTTTTGTTGGCTTGTGGTGTTGCAGCTGGTATTGCGACTGCATTCAATGCACCAATTGCAGGTGTTTTGTTCGCGATAGAGATTGTATTAGCGGATATGAGTGTTACTGCTTTTATTCCTTTATTGTTATCTTCTGCAACAGGAGCTTTAATTGCCAATTTAACATTAAAAAGCAATATGTTATTATCCTTTCGTTATGCGTTAGGATTTGATTATCATAATGTTATTTTCTATGTGATTTTGGGTGTTTTAGCGGGGTTTGTTTCAGTTTACCATGCTCGATTATTTCGTAAAGTTGAACATTTGATAGGGAATTATTCGGATAATGTATATTGGCGAGCGATTGTTGGAGCGGGAAGTTTAGCAATATTGATTTTCTTTTTCCCAACATTATTTGGTGAAGGTTATGAGAGTATAAAATATTTAGCAAATGATGAAGCTGGTTTTATTTTAAATAATTCATTGTTAGAGAGTTTTAGAACGAATCAATGGATAGTTTTAGGATTTGTTTTTGTCACAATTTTAATCAAATCTATTGCAACAGGTTTAACTTTAGGAAGTGGAGGAAACGGAGGAAACTTCGCGCCTTCGTTATTTGTTGGGTCATATCTTGGTTTTTTCGTTGCAAAATTCTTTAATTTAATCGGTTTCAAAGAAGTTCCAGTCGGTAATTTTACTGTTGTTGGAATGGCAGCTGTTTTAAGTGGGTTATTTCATGCGCCATTAACAGCAATTTTCCTAATTGCCGAAATTACGGGAGGTTATGGATTAATTATTCCCTTAATGATTGTTTCTTCGATAAGTTTTGCAATTTCAAAACGATACGACAAATATTCGATGGATATATACGCAATAGCAGAAAAAGGAATTGTTTTTACATCTGATAAAGACCGAAATTTGTTTAATAAAATTGATTTGTTTTCGATTTATATCAAGAATATCAAAACATTGACGGTTTACAATTCAATTGAAGATATAAAAGAAATTTTTTCTACTACAACACAAGATTTTATTCCAGTCCTCAATGAAGATAAATCGATTCATGGAATTATAGTTTTAGATAATATTCGATCATTTATTTTTAATGATAATATTGATAAAAGTTACTTAGAATGTATAACAGAAGCAACTTCGACATCTATTTTTACGAATGCTGCTAACGTGATGAAAATGATGGAAGCAAAAAAAATAGATTATATTTTACTCACTAAAAAAGGTAAATTTGAAGGTTATGTAACCGAAAGTTTATTATTAGAAAGTTATCGAAGTAATTTGAATAAGTTGAGAATTGAGTAGAAATATTTGAATATAATATACAAAAAAAGCCTCTTAAATAGAGGCTTTTCATTATAATTCTTTTTTCATTTCGTATTGTTTGTCGTACAATTCTAATCCCATCGATTGAATAAAATCATTTGTAGAGATTTCTCTTTCGTCAACATTAATCATTTTAATCTCTTTATTTTTCAAATCGCTGAAAAGGATGGAAGCTAAATAACGATTTCTATAATCGTGATGAACACCAAATTGATAAATACGTGTATTATTTTTGTTGATAATTTTGTAAGCAACTAAAATTCCATCTTCATAAATTCCATTTATTTGACAATCTTCGATGATATTTTTTACACTTTGAATATCATTTTTCCAAGTAGGTTTTATATCCCAAAAGTTTTCACTTGTAATCAAATCTAAATCACTAAATTCTATAATTTCATGTAATGGATTTACGACCAAAATAGGAATTCCTTTATAACTGTTTAAAGTTCTTGTTTTTTCGAAACCACAAGCTTCATAAGCGTTAATAGCAAAATCATTTTTAATATTTACTTCTAAAAATATGTTTTTTACTTGTTGTTCTTTCAATTTTGGAAAACTAAAATCTAACATTTGTTGTGTGATTTTTTTTCCACGATGTTCAGGACAAACGCCCGTTCCACCAATATAAGCTGTTTTTACTTCGTTATAATTTCTAATTCCATAAAGTAAAAAGCCAACTAATTTTCCATCAATACTAGCACCTACAGAATAATCTAGATTGATATCTTCCATTTTTAATTTTCCCTGAAATTGTTCAGTTGAAAGATTGATAGAAACGTAATAATTTTGATAAGAAAGATTATATAAGGCTGATAATTCTTCCAAATCAACATGATTTAATGAGTGTATTTCAATGTTTGTTTGCATAGCTGTAATTTGCAAAGCAAAAATAGCCCCAACATTTAAGTTTTTTCTAAAAAAAATCTTAAAAAATTAGTAAAGATTGAATTTTATTTGAACTATGTAATCCGAATTTGATAAAAATATAATTTATTTAATAATATTGACTGAATAATTATACATAAATTTTAAAAATAGTGTAGAGGATGGTAAATAGAATTAAGAAAACTTCTTTTTTTTATGATTTAACATAAGCTTATTATTGATTATGCTGAAGAAAATTCTGTAATCAATAAATTTGCATACATTTTTAAAACTAAAACTACGAGAGAAGTCTAACTTTCTCCTCATTTGTTGAAACAATTATTCTTCTCTCGATTTTTTTTGAAAAATACTCCTCGAAGAATTCAAGTAAAGTGTATTTGTTACACTAATTAAAATACCAAATTCTCAAAATTTCTTTCCAAAACTTATTTCAAAATATCTATTTCTCAAAAAATATTTAAACATATGATGAATTTAATAAAGCTTTGAAAAATTATTAAAAAATGATTAACGAACATTTGTTAGTTTTTTTCTTTTGATTATTTTAGTCGTTCAAATTATCACAAAAAAAATGAGTAAAAATTTAACAAAATTGGCTTGTCTAGCTATATTTTGCAGCTATAGCTATGTCTCTGCTCAACAGAAAACGACAGATAGTGTGGTTGTAGAAAAAGTAGAATTAATACAACCAAGAGAAAACAAAGACAAAGTTGATGTGCAGTTTTATGGATTTATCAGGAATGATATTTTTATGGATACGCGTCAAATGATTGGAGCAGGAGAGGCTTTGGTTCCGCTTTATCCAAAAGATCGTTTATCGGATGTAAACGGTGCTGATATCAATGCAGCTTCTAAATTTCACATGTTATCGATTATTTCGAGAGCTGGTGTTAATTTGAAAGGTCCAGAATTACTTGGAGCTAAAACTTCTGGTATTTTAGAGGGAGAATTTTTTGGAGCAACAGAAGGAGGAATCAACGAGTTTCGTTTGCGTCACGCATATGTGATGTTGGATTGGGAGAAAACGCAATTAGGGATTGGACAATATTGGCATCCTTTCGTTGTGTTAGAAGCTTTGCCAAATGTTGCAAATTATGGAACTGGTGCGCCTGTTTATGCTTTAAATCGTAATCCTCAAGTTCGTTTAACGCATAAATTCACAGACAAATTTAAAGTTATTGCTGCTTTACATTCTCAACGAGATTTTACTCCAAATACAGAGCCCTTTCGAAATAGTGGAATGCCAGCGGCTCATCTTCAATTTCAATATAAATCACAAGTTTTTACTGCCGGAATTGGTGCGCAATATGAAAATTTGAAGCCAAAATTATCTTCAGGAAATCCTCCTGTTAAGTCTAATGAACGAGTTGAAAATGTTTCGTTTATGGCTTATTCTAAGTTAAATACAAAACCTTTACAAGTAACTTTCGCTGGATATTTGATGCAAGATGCGTCGTCTTTTGTACAACTTGGTGGAATTGTAGGATATCAAACAAGTCCGACGGCTGTTGAAACATATAAACCAATGAATACGCATAGTATGTGGATTGATTTGCAACAAAACTCAACAGGTAAATTTTCGTTCGGACTATTTGCAGGTTATGTTAGAAATAATGGTGTGAAAAATCCAGTAGAAGGAGCAATTGCATCAATATCTTATGGTGTAACGACAAATTGGGGCGCAATTTCGGCAACTCCAGGTACACGCACTGTAAATTATTTGTACAAAGTAGTTCCTCGTTTAGATCTTACCTTAAGCAAAGCCTTAAAATTTAGATTAGAATATGATCGAAGCACAGCGCAATGGGCAGATGCGACGATAAAAGGTACGGGAACCGAAAATAAATATTTAGCAAATAACAATAGATTTCAACTGACAACATTATTTAACTTCTAATATTACACAAAAAACATGAGTACAAATACTTTAGATACTTCGCAAACAGTAGCGAAGAAGGATAATATTTTCCAAATTATTTTAGCATCATCTGTCGGAACCTTAATCGAATGGTACGATATGTTCTTGGCAATCATCTTAGCTAGTGTATTATCAACACAATTATTTCCTAACGATGGTTCGTCGCATTTCTTAGAAACACTTGCAGTAGTGGTTTCATCATTTATGTTCCGTCCGATTGGATCATTAATTTTTGGAAGTATTGGAGATCGTATTGGTAGAAAATATTCATTCTTAGTTTCTTTAATTATGATGGGAGCAGCTACATTCTTGATTGGTTGTATTCCAACTTTTGATAGTGTAGGTTGGTTTGCTCCTGTTTTATTATTGTTTTGCCGCATTATGCAAGGACTTGCAATTAGTGGAGAATATGCAGGTGCTGTAATTTATGTAGCAGAACATGCGCCAGCAGAGAAGCGAGGATTTTACACAGGGTTTATTCAAGCAACTGTTCCAATTGGATTATTATTATGTTTAACAGTTGTTTTCTTAACACAATCATTTTTATCAGAAGAGGCTTTTGCAAGTTTCGGATGGAGGATTCCATTCTTATTTAGTGGAATATTAGTGATTTTGAGTTACTTTATTCGTCAACGCTTACATGAAAGTCCAATTTTTGAACAATTAAAAAAAGAAGGAAAAACATCTAAAACTCCAATTAAAGATGCTTTTACAACTCCAGGAAACGTAAAGTTAATGTTAAAGGCTATTTTTGGAGGAAATGCGGCGCAAAGTACAATTATGCAAACAACGTTATTCGTTACGCTTTTCTTCTTACAACGCGCAGTTAACTTACCTTACGAAACAGTTTTAATTGTTGTTTTATGTTCTACATTATTTAGTTCATTTTTCTATCAATGGTTTGGTGCATTAAGTGATAAAATTGGTCGTAAACCTGTTATGTTAGGTGGAATGATTTGTAGTTTTATCTTAATTCCATTATCATTTTTTTTGTACATGAAATTAGGAAATCCTGAAGGATTGAAAGAAGTTCATGATATTTCGAATTTAGCAGTTTTAGGAATTGTAGTTGTAAGTTTAATTACTTCAATTGCAGGAGCAGCAACATATGGTCCGCTTGGAGCTTTTATGTTAGAAATTTTCCCAACAAAGATTCGATACACTAGTATGGGATTTGCACAAAATATGGGAAATGGATTTATTGGTGGAGCAACAACTTTTGTAACGGAATTAATCAAAAGTACGATTATCGTTTCGGCTGCTATGTCGCCTTATATTGGATTAGCTTATCCATTGATATTAATCTTTATTGCGATTTTAGTGAATTATTTTACAATTCCAGAAACATACAAAACAGATTTAACAGAAGATAATTAAAATCAATAATAGACAAAATGTAAAAATCCTTCAAGTAATTCTTGAAGGATTTTTTTAGAGGAATTAAATTTCAATGCAAAAAAAATCCACTCAAACGAATGGATTTTTTTATTGTATCAGAAATATTATTTTTTCTTTTTTGTATCAACTGCTCCTGATAATTCAGATCCAGCTTTAAATTTAGCTACTGTTTTAGCAGCAATTTTAATTTCTTTTTTAGTTTGTGGGTTGATACCTGTTCTTGCAGCTCTCTCAGAAGTTGAGAAAGTACCGAATCCTACTAAAGCAACTTTGTCTCCTTTTGCTAAAGCTTTAGTTACATTTTCTGTAAATGAGTTTAAGGCTTTTTTAGCAGCTTCTTTAGAAATTCCAGCGTCAGCTGCAATCGCATCGATAAGTTCTGATTTGTTCATAGTTGTAACTTTTTAAATTAATTTATACACAAATATACTCTTTCCCTTTATTTGTGCAAGTTTCAACGCAAAAAATTTCAAGAAAAATGCAAAATTTTATGAAATCTGTGTCAAAAATCAGTAAATAAGTACTTATTTTACGAATAAGGTATCCTCGTTTTGATGTCCATTGATGAAATCTTTGGCTGTCATACGACGCTTTCCTTCCGGTTGAAGTTCTAAAATTTCGTAAACTCCTTGAGGTAGATTGATATAAAGGTTATTTTTTTGTAAAATTAATTGATAATCTTCTCCTTCAACAACAATATCCGTTTTTAGACCTGCATATATTTTTAACGATTTATAATTTTCGCCATTTCCAAAAGTTGTCCATGCACATGGATAAGGAGAAAGTCCTCTAATCTTATTGTGAATAGTATTGATTGAATCGTTCCAATCTATTTTACAATCTTCCTTAAAGATTTTTGGAGCATGTTTTAATTCTGTTGTTTCATCTTGCGGATGAGGTTTTAATGAATCATTTTCTAAACCATCCAACGTTTTCACGACTAATTTCGCACCGATATGCATCAATTCGTCATGAATTTTACCAACATTATCATTTTCTCCAATTTCTACTTTATCAGAAATTAAGATATTTCCGGTATCAATTTTTTCATCAATTAAGAAAGTTGTTACTCCAGTTTCCTGATCACCATTCATCACAGCCCAATTAATTGGTGCAGCTCCGCGATACTGAGGAAGAAGTGAACCGTGTAAATTGAATGTTCCTTTCGACGGAATTGACCAAACAACTTGTGGCAACATACGAAAAGCTACAACAACAAAAACATCAGCATTCCAGCTTTTTAATGTTTCGATAAAAGCTTCGTCTCGTAATTTTTCTGGTTGAGCCAAAGGCAAATTATGTTCAACTGCATATTTTTTGACATCAGAAATATTCATTTTTTGTCCTCTACCAGACGGTTTATCTGGAACAGTAACAACTCCAACTATTTCGTGATGACTATTTGTATTGATTTCATTCAAAGATGTCGCCGCAAATTCGGGCGTACCCATAAAGACTACTCGCATTTTTATTCTATTAGTTTATAAGAATTGAATCCAATTGGTTGAACTCGCATTTCGTCTATCAAATATTGCAATTCTTCGACGATTTTATCTTTTGGCGAATTTATGAATTTTGAAAGGATTTCGGCTTGCGTTTTTGTACCTTCTTTCAAATATTCAATTAAATCGGTTGAATTAAAGTTTTCATTTTGTTTTTTGGATTGACAAACATCGCATTTACCACAATTTTGATCAGATTTTTGATTAAAATATCCAAATAATAAACGTTCTCTACAAATTGTATTTTGTTCGGCATAATAAGCCATAGCTTGCAAACGTTTCCAATTATTCACTTGAATTGCTTCGAAATCTTTCCACAATTTATTTTTAAACGCATTAGAATCGCGCGGAACAAGAAATCTAAATCGCGCTAAAAATCGATCCGAATAATCAATAGAACCATTTTTTGCATATTCGTGTAAGCTATTCCTAATGTCGCCAATACTCATATGCAATTCAAACGCCATTTTACTTTCCGAAATTTCTCTATTATAAGTGTAAATTCCAGGGTAATGACGTTGTAAATAATCAAAAATTCGGTTTTCATTCAAATTAATTGAATGTGGTGACGCCAAAATTTGAATGCTACTATTTTGTGAATAATTTTTTTGCTGAATGATTTCTTTCGTATTTAAAAACTCTAAAAATTGAAGAACCATTTTAAGATTTAAACCAAATTTTTCGGCAAATTTTGGAAGATCCAATTGATAATTCATTTCCGTTAATTCGCCTTCCGCTAATTGCAATTGACTAAACAAACAATTCCCAATTTTGATAAAATCTTGTTGCGAAGGTAAATTCGCTTTGAAAATATTTTCTGCTTGAATTCGATCATCAGGATTGTACAAATAAATTCCATACGATTCCTGTTCATCACGTCCAGCGCGCCCAACTTCTTGGTAATACGCTTCTATTCCTTGTGGCAAATCGATATGAAAAACGGTACGAACATTTGGTTTGTCTATTCCCATTCCAAACGCATTTGTCGAAACCATAATTCGCGAATTACTTAACATCCAATCTTGCTGTTTTTGCTCTTTTTCGTCTTTGGTTAATTTGGCGTGAAAAAAATCGGCATCAAATCCATTTTGACTTAAAAAACTTGCAATCTCGTAGGTTAATTTTCGATTTCGAACAAAAATAATACTCGAACCAGGATATTTTTTTAAATAATAAATCAAATCATTTTTCTTGTCAGCAGAAAGGAAAACATTGTACGAAAGGTTTTCTCTTTTTAAAGAAGATTTGAAAACTTCAGGATTATTTAGCTCTAATTTTTCAACAATTTCTTGCTGAATTTTCTCTGTCGCTGTTGCAGTCAAAGCTAAGATTGGAACTTTAGGAAGAATAGTTTTTAATCTTGAAATTCGATGATATGCAGGTCGAAAATCATGTCCCCATTCAGAAACGCAATGTGCTTCGTCAACAGCTAGCAAACTAATATTGATTTGTTTCAATCGCTCGACAAAAATTCTACTTTGCAAACGCTCTGGCGAAACATATAATAATTTGATTTTATTGTTTTGACAATCGTCCAAAATTTTTCCAATCGTATTTTGGTCAATTTCATTGGTAATATATGCCGTAGAAATTCCTTTGGATTGTAAATTCTGAACTTGATCTTTCATCAACGCAATAAGCGGCGAAATGACCAATGTTAATCCATCAAAAATAATCGCAGGAACTTGATAACAGATAGATTTTCCGCCACCAGTCGGCAAAATTGCTAATGTATCTTTCCCTTCCAAAACACTTGCGATGATTTCCTCTTGCGGCGTTTTGAAAGAAGGATAATTCCAATACTTAAAAAGAATTTCTTTTGGTGTCAAATTACAAAGCTTTGTTGTAAATTTAGGTAAAATCTGTGATTTATTAGAAGAATTAATCGATTATACCTTTTCTATATTTTACAAAAAGTGGAATTTCATTCATTAAAAAATACAAAAAGCCAACAAATTTGTTGACTTTTTGTATTGAAATTTATTCTGTAATCCCTTCTAACATAAATAAGAAAGCATCTTCTTTTGCATCTTCTTTCAACGATTCAAATCGGCCAGAAGCACCACCGTGTCCTGTATCCATATTTGTATCTAAAAGTAGAATGTTATTATCTGTTTTTAAATCTCTTAATTTCGCTACCCATTTTGCAGGTTCCCAATATTGTACTTGAGAATCGTGCAAACCTGTCGAAACATAAAGGTTTGGATAAGCTTTTGCTTCCACGTTATCGTATGGCGAATACGATTTCATGTAATCGTAATATTCTTTTTCGTTCGGATTTCCCCATTCATCATATTCCCCTGTTGTCAATGGAATAGAATCGTCTAACATTGTTGTCACAACATCCACAAAAGGAACTTGCGCAATTACCCCATTGAATAATGTTGGCTCGTAATTAATCACAGTTCCCATCAACAATCCACCAGCAGAACCACCCATCGCGTACAAGTGTTTTGATGAAGTATAATTTTGTTGAATCAAATATTTTGCTGCATCAATATAATCAAAAAATGTATTTTTCTTTTCTAACATTTTTCCATCTTCATACCATTCGCGACCAAGATATTGACCACCACGAATATGCGCAATCGCATAGATAAAACCTCTATCCAAAAGACTTAATCGAACCGAACTAAAATAAGGCTCGATCGTGTAACCATATGAACCATAGGCGTAAAGTAGAAGAGGGGTTTCGGCAGAAAGAGGTGTATCTTTTCGACGAACTAATGAGATTGGAACCATTTCTCCATCGCGAGCTTCTGCCCAAATACGTTCAGAAATATAATTTTCTTTATCAAAATCACCTATAACAACTTGCTCTTTTTTGATTTCGAATGTTTTATCATTCATGTTAAAATCAATCACAGAAGAAGGAGTTGTCAACGATGTATATCCGTAACGCAAAATGTCAGTATCAAAATCTGGATTTGTGCCAACATTTGCTGTATAGGTTTCTTCGTTAAATGGCAAATAATAATCAGTTGAATTATCCCATGCTTTGATATTCATCTGCAATAAACCATTTGTGCGCTCTTCGATAACCAAATAATTCTTGAAAATTTCGAAACCTTCAATCAATGTTTCTTCGCGATGAGGAATTACATCAATCCAATTTTCTTGTTCTGTTTTTTCGACAGAAGTTTTCATTAATTTGAAGTTAAAAGCATCATCTTTATTGGTTTGAATATAAAATGAATCACCAAAATGTTCGATTGAATATTCTAAATCACGTTCTCTTTTTTGAAAGATTTTAAACTCAGCATCTGGTTGATTAGAAGGAATATATCTAAACTCGTCAGAAACAGTACTTGAAGATCCAATAATGATGTAATCTCTTGATTTTGATTTGTAAACAAACGCATTGAACGTATCATCTACTTCTTCAAAAACTAAAATATCATCTTCTTGTTTTGTACCTAATTTGTGTTTCCAAATTTGATAAGCACGCAATGTTTCATCTTTTCTTGTATAAAACAAGGTTTTATTATCAGCGGCCCAAACAGAACCTCCAGTTGTATTCTCTATTTTATCAGAAAGAATTTCTCCAGTTGTTAAATCTTTGATTTGAATCGTATAAATTCTTCGCGAAACATTGTCAACCCCAAAGGAAACCAATTGATTATTTGGTGCCATCGAAATTCCACCCAATTGATAGTACGAATGACCTTCAGCCATTGTGTTGACATCAAAAAGAATTTCATCTGGATTCTCTAAACTATCTTTTCGACGTTTGTGAATTGGATATTCTTTTCCTTTTTGATATTCCGTCAAATACCAATAACCATTCAATTTGTACGGAACAGACGAATCATCTTCTTTGATTCGCGCTTTCATTTCCTCAAAAAGTTTGGTTTGTAAAGCTTCTGTTGGTTGTAGAATAGCTTTTGTGTATTCGTTTTCTTGGTTCAAATAATTGATAACTTCAGAGTTTTCACGATCATTCAACCAATAATAATTATCGATGCGGATATCTCCGTGTTTTTCTAATTTTTGTTCTATTTTTTTCGCAATAGGTGCTTGCATTTTCTAAAATTTAAGGTGCAAATGTACTATAAAAACTTACTTTGAATAAGTTGTAGTTGACCAAGATTTATCACCTGTTTTATATTCGATGATGATATTATTTTCGTTCAAATAGCCAATTGTTTGGTAATTTCCGTTTTGAGAAATCACTGTCACATGGAAAATATTTTGTTGAGCAGCTGGATAAAATTGTGCAATAACTTGTGAATTTTCTTGATCTATTAAGACAAATTCGTTGTTATTTGTACTTGCTGTAGTGTAATTTTTTCCGTTTGATTTGTAGACGTTTTTGTTTTCTACAGTTTTATTTGACACTTGCGTAACGACTTTATTCGTTGTTTCTTTAACGGTTGTAGTTGTTGTATTTTCTGTTTTAGTTATAGGTAAATCTTTCGCATTTTGTTTTCCAACCTGATTCATAGCAAATGTTAAGGCTTCTTGATAACCTTTTGTAAAATCTTTTTCCTTTGACGAACCTTCATAAGTTGAAATCACATTATTATTACAGTCTGTAAACGTTACTTTTAATTTATTTTTAAAAGCAACAGAAGTATTTTCAATATTTGCTTTTGTAGCTAAACAAGGATTGATTTGCACATCTAACGGAATAGAATTTTCATTTACTATTTCATATTCTTTTTTTCTCAAAGCAGTTTTCAATCCTGTATTCAATTGATAATCTTCTTTTACGAAATCTTTAAATAGTTGAGGAATGATAACATATTTGTAATCAGCTACATTTTGTGCTTGTAATGACGATAAAGCAATAAGAAATAAACTTGATAATATAATTTTCATAGCAAGATTATTTAGCCGATAATTTAACTTCTTTCCAACTATTATTTTCAGAAACCTCATAGGAAATCGTATTTCCACTGATGTATCCTACCGAAAAATAATTCGAATTTCCTTTTGTAACAATTACTCTGTAAATTCCATTTTTTAGGGTCGGTTCAAATTTTGCAACAACTTGATTTCCATTTTCGGACATCAACATAAAACCACCATTTTGTAGTTCAATTTTTTGATAAGTAGTTGTTCCATCTGTCAATAAATTCGTAGCAGTGACCTGATTTCCTTTTGGTTCTGGCATATATGCAGCTGTTGTTTCTGTTTGGGGTTTTTCTAATTTCACCATTGGAACGGAGGCCTTTGCATTTTGAGATTTCAAAGGATTTAAAGCTAATTTTATTGCTTCTTGGTAACCTTTGTCATATTCTTTAATCTTAGAAGTTCCTTCAAATTTTTCAATATTTTTATTAGAACAATCTGTAAAACTTACCTCTAATTTATTATTCAAAAAACTTTTAACTTTTAAAATATCCGCATTCAAAGCTAAACAAGGATTTTGCACAACTTCTTGTGGCCAAGCAGATTTATCAGAAGGTAAAACTTCGTATTTTTTCTGCGTCAAAATATATCTTAATCGATTATTTAATTGATATTCATCTTTATCAAAACTAGAAAATTTTTCAGGAATATTGATGTACTTATAATCACTTGTTTCTTGTGCATTTATCGTAGAAAAACTACATAAAAGTATAGCAGCTATTAAATTTTTCATTTAAAAAGTTATTTGTATCAAATATAAAAAAATAGAATTGTTTTAACCTAAATATATTTGTTATGCTGAATTTTTCATTCCAAACTAGTTAATAAAATTGAATCATTTAAAATAATATTATTTGTAAGAAATGATTTATAGATCTGATTATAAATGATTAACTTTATTTAAATTAAAATCATAAAATTATGTCAAGTTTAAAAGATAAAGTTGCGATTGTAACTGGTGCTAGTTCTGGAATTGGAAAAGCTGTTGCTGAATTATATGCCAAAGAAGGAGCAAAAGTTGTCGTTTCGGATATTAATGAAGAAGGCGGAAATGAAGTGGTGGAAATCATCAAAAAGAATGGAGGAGAAGCGATATTTTTTAAAGCGGATACTTCATTGCCAGAAGATAATGAAGCGTTAGTAAATAAAACACTTGAAGTTTATGGAAAACTTGATATTGCTTGTAACAATGCTGGAATTGGAGGTCCTGCTGAGATGACAGAAAATTATCCGTTAGATGGTTGGAAAAAAGTAATAGATATTAATTTTAATGGTGTTTTTTACGGATGTAAATATCAATTGCAAGCAATGGAAAAAAATGGAGGAGGTTCTATTGTTAATATGGCTTCTATTCATGGGACTGTTGCTGCGCCAATGAGTTCGGCTTATACTTCTGCAAAGCATGGAGTTGTAGGTTTGACGAAAAATATTGGTGCAGAATATGGACCAAAAAATATAAGATGTAATGCAGTTGGGCCAGGTTATATTATGACGCCTTTATTATCGAATAATTTGAGTGCAGATCATTTAGAATTGCTTGTTACAAAACATCCAATGGGTCGTTTGGGGCAGCCAGAAGAAGTTGCAGAATTAGTTTTATTCTTAAGTTCGGACAAAGCATCCTTTATGACAGGAGGTTATTACCTTGTTGATGGTGGATATACAGCGGTTTAAAATATTTTTGATCGAATCTTTAAGATTAAATGGTTTTCTATAATTTAATCCTTAATTTTGCCTGAACGAAATACAAACAAACAATGAAATTTTTTATCGATACAGCTAACTTAGCTGACATTAAAGAAGCCCAAGATTTAGGAGTTTTAGATGGTGTAACAACAAATCCATCTTTAATGGCAAAAGAAGGAATTACAGGTCAAGAAAATATTTTGAATCACTACAAAGCAATTTGCGAATTAGTTGACGGAGATGTTTCTGCTGAGGTAATTTCTACTGATTTCGAAGGAATGGTAAAAGAAGGTGAAGCTTTAGCAGCTTTAAATCCTCAAATTGTAGTTAAAATTCCTATGACGAAAGATGGTGTAAAAGCGTGTAAATACTTTTCTACAAAAGGAATCAGAACTAACGTTACTTTAGTTTTCTCTGTAGGACAAGCATTATTAGCTGCAAAAGCTGGTGCAACTTACGTTTCTCCATTCATCGGACGTTTAGACGATATTTCGACAGATGGTTTAAACTTAATCGAAGAAATTCGTTTGGTTTATGATAACTATTTGTACGAAACTCAAATTTTAGCAGCTTCAGTTCGTAATACAATGCATATTGTAAACTGTGCAAAAATTGGTGCTGATGTTATGACAGGACCTTTATCATCAATTTTAGGATTGTTAAAACACCCATTAACAGATTCTGGATTAGCACAATTCTTAGCTGATTATGCTAAAGGTAATAACTAGATTAAATTTTTAATCCCATATAAACAACCGCTTTGAAGCTTATAATGTAGCTTTGGAGCGGTTTTTTTAATGTTTTGAATTTAGAAATAATTAGAAAATATTAGAATAGATTAGTATTTATTCGAAGAATTATTGCAAATTTATTGAAATTTTCAATACCCGATTTCTTTTATGATTACTGCAGAAATAATATTAGACTTAAGAAGAAAAACAAAAAAAGGTTTTCCTGTAAAAATTCGTGTTTACGATTCTGTAATTAAAAAACATGATTATGTAAGTTTAAAAATATATCAAAATGAAGAATCATTAAAATCTGATAATTTAATAAAACAAAGAGAATTTGAACTAATAAAGGAATTAGAATTTGTCAATTCTAGAAATATGAGTTTAGTTGAATCTTTGACAATTTTTCAAAATGGAGTTCCATTAAATGATATTGAAAAAAGAATTTTAGAATTAGAAGCAGAACTTGCAAGATTGCGATCTCAATTAAAGCCTACTATGTTGTTTGACTTTTCTGAAAGATACATTCAAGAAAAGATTAATAGAAAAGAGTTAGTAAGAATTCATAGATCAGTTTTATTAAAATTCAAATCATTCATTTCACCGAAAGAAAATATTGCGATTAATGATTTGAAAATTGAATTACTTTTAGATTTCCAAAATTATTTATCTGAAAATATGAGCGAAGAATCAGTTAATACTTATTTTTCTAAATTTCAATCAATTTTTTTAGCTGCTCAAAATAGAGAGGATTTAAATATCAAACAACAAAACCCTTTCAAGTTTATTAAAAAAGTAAATGTAAATAAGGATATTGATAAATCAATTTCGTTAGATTCTTTAAAAAAATTGAAAAATTACAATTTTGAAAATTGGAAATGGATTGACAAAACAAAGTATAAAATGATTGTAGATCTTTTTCTTTTTCAAATCGCTATTGGTGGTCATGACTTTATTGATATAACTGAGCTTAAGTGGACGAATATAAAAAATGACAGAATAAGCTTTAAACGAAACAAGAATCGAAAATTAAACAATGGCGGACCATTAATAAATAATAAATTATTCCCTTTTGCTTTAGAAGTAATAGAAAAATACGGAACAATAGAAAATGAACGGGTTTTTTCATTTATTCCTCGTCCAGATTATGAAAGTGATAATTCAGAATACAAAATACATCAAGCAGGTTATAATCGAATATTAACAGCGATTAAAAATAAAGCCGAAATCAAAGAAGAAGTTATTTCTAAACGAGCTCGATATACTTTCAATACTATCGCAGGAAACTTATTGATTAATCGTGATATGATTGAAGAGATTCAAGGTCATTCGCAAACTTCAATTTCTCATGGTTATTATGGAGGGACTTTAAATGAAATAAAAGACGCAGAACATTTGAAAGTTATTGAAGCGGTTTTTGGGAAATAAAAAAAGGATCCAAATGAATCCTTATAGTTAAATTTGTTTGTTATACTTCAATTGGATGTATATCGATTAAAGTATAATATATTTTTACTTTTCCAGATGGAAAAATTCTTTTTATTTTTTTTAATTCTAATTCGCATCGCTTATTAAAGTAATCGAAATTTAACTCAGTTATTTTATCTTCGTTTATAGTTTCATCAAAATAACCTGAAATTTTGTTTTCATTTTCATCAGTAAATTCAAACTTACCTGAATCTAATAATACACCTCTAAAAGTTCCTTTAATAATTAAATTTTCATCTGTTGTTATTGTTGAATTAATTCTTTCAAAACCATTATGAATCTGATCACTAGATATTGTTATAGAATCAGCAAGTTTTTGAAATTGCAACATTGAGTTTTCATTTGAAATTTCTTTAAGAAAAGTTTTTAAATTACCTAAACTTCTATTTGGGATTTTCTGAATTGTATTTTCAAAATCTTCATCACTTTTGGTTGTCACTTCAATTAATGTAATTACATTTTCTATTGCTTGATTTATTTCTAATTCTGTGAAAATATTATTTTGAGTTAATTGAGTAAGTTGCACTCCAAAAGAGCCTGTAGGTAAAGCTGTTAAGTAAAGTTCAGCCTCTTTGATGTCTTTTATTTTTCCTCTATTTTTAACTGTACCAAATTTTATTTTTGAAGTTTCTGTTTTAATTAATTCCTGAAATGGCTTGAGAATTTTACTTAAAAAATCAATTTTTATCCCTTTGGAACC
The DNA here is from genome assembly GCF_002472765.1 of Empedobacter sp. UBA7252. Lineage (NCBI taxonomy): Bacteria > Pseudomonadati > Bacteroidota > Flavobacteriia > Flavobacteriales > Weeksellaceae > Empedobacter > Empedobacter sp. UBA7252. The sequence goes on along the minus strand of NZ_DKSQ01000003.1, from coordinate 24,115 downwards.
AACTACTGCATTACCACTAAAAAGTAAAGAAACTTTTGCTTCGATAACATCTTCATTATTATTTAATTCATCTAATTCTTTTTTTAATAAATCAATTTTTTTTGATAAACTCATTGACATAAAAGGATCACCACTTGTAAGTTTCAATAGGTCTTCAAGTTCAATAATTTGTCCTTTTAATTTTGATTTTAAATTTATCATAGAGCTAAATTAGTTAAATATTCAATAGCTTGTTGATCGATTTCTGGCGTATTCAAATCAACTTTAATAATACCTTTCCAGACCCCTAATCTATTATGTGAAAATAACTGTATCCAATACGTTGTATATTTTACTGTGAAATCAGGGTTATTTGTATAATTAAATGGATAATGATCTAATTTGTACTCTCTTTTTGATATTTCAGAATCGAAAAATGATTTGAAATTATTGCTAATATTTAAAATTTGATCATTAGTGAAAATAGGCTGATCATATAATGTTATTATATCCAAATCTCTAGGTGCTCTATTTTCTAAAATTTCTATATTTTCAGTAAAACTACCATCTAACCATTGATAGCCATTAGTAAATCCATATTCAGTTAATTTCTGTCTAAATTCTAAAAACTTTTTTAATATATCAATTCTCTCAATTGATGTGCCAAATTTAGTCACAAACTCTAATGTATTAGAATAATACGGACTAATTTCTTCTTCTTTTCTAGGATCACCAATATGAGGTGGAGTAACATGATTATGGTCAAAATCAGGTATCATATCTTTTACTGCGGGTATTAAATTATGTAAGATTACAAATAATATTTTGAATACAATTACGGTTTCATGCAAAAAAAAAGAGTAGATCTTTATTTTTTACATTTCTTTATCATATGCTTTTTTGGTATATGAATTTTTGATTTGATCATTTACAAGTAAACTATAGTCAATATTATTAAATAAAGTATATTCTTCAATTAATGGCTTAAATTTCTCTCTACCGTTTGTATGTAAACAATTATAAAATAATAAAATTTGTTCGGAGCTAGATAATTGAGCTCTTGCAATTGAAATATATCGATTTTTATCAATGTCCTCCGTATTATCGATTAATTTGATAATATGATAATACGTTCTAAAATAATGGCTTAAATAGTTTCTGTATTGTGAATATATTTTTCCATAAATATAAATGATATTCTTTTCATCTAAATCTGATTCATTTAATCGTTTTTGCGTATAAGGGTCTCTATTTTCATTTAAATAAACTCTAAATGATCTATTTAAATCATTTTTTAAATAATTAAAGAATTCACGACCTGTATGATGTTTATCTCCATATTCATTTATATCCATTGAATTTACAATTGAATGAAATAGACTTAACATTTGAAAAAATGTGTTTTCAAATTTTTGAACTTTCAAAGTATCATTTTGAAGAGTCATTTCTAATCTTTGACTCTTTAATTCCAGCCTATTTTGTTTTAATTCAAATTGATTATATAGTATTTCAAGTTGTTGTTGTAATAATTGTTGTTTCTGTCCTAGAAAAGCTACATACACAAATAACAAACCTGCTAATGACCATGTAGAGGCAACGGAACCTGATAGAAAATCGCCTAACTCATTTAATTCAAATTTATCATTTTTTAAATAATAGTTTATTGAAAACCCAACTATTATAAATCCAATTAGCACAAATACCCAGGCAAGTATTGTGTAAATATTTATTTTAACCATTAAAGATTTTACTTTATTGGTAATTTCAAATTCTTTAAGAGATAAATCTTCTTCAATTATTTTAATTTCTTCGTCCATCAATTATTTTAATATATACTTTAATATAATTTTTGCAATAGTACTAATTATTAGTGTTTGTTTATTTTACGTGAAACCGTAATTATAACTGATTTCTTTTAATTTCTCAATTCACTACTCAATATATTGACCTCTTGTTTGATTGAGTTTAAATTTGATTTGTAATCAAAGAAACTTTCATAAACAGGTTGTTTTGTTTCTGAAACATATTTATTAAGTAAAGAATGTAACTTAATAAAATTATCGTGTTTAATCTTCTCGTTTTTATTAGGCTTATTAATGTAACCGAAATGATAATTTAATTCATGTAATAATTTACCAATACTATCACTTTTTCTGTTATAAATATTTTCAAATTGCAATCTTTCAATTGCTTTTTTATAATCACTTACATAACAGTCTTCAAACTTTAAAGAATTACATAAAGCGTATTTATTATTTTTATAAGCTTCTTCTCCAATAGTGAAATTCATTGATACTAATTCAGTATTTAAGCTGTCAATCTTATTTATTTGCGGTAATAATTCTTGAATATCTTTATTTAATTTCGATTCTGAACAAGAGAAAAGAACACTAATAAGAAGAAGATAAACTATATTTTTCATAAGATTATAAAGCTAATTTCTTACTATGAGTTGACGCTACAACTTGAAATAAAGCTGTTACCATTGAAATTGGCACTTCTTCATATTCAGGATAATCAAATTTATCTTCATCTAAAGGTTTTGGAATTAAAACAAGATATTTATTATCCTTATCTCTCCTTACTTTTTTTATTGTTCTTAAGTCATTTGTAGTTACAACTGCATATATTTCTCCTTGAGGGAAATATGTTTGCCATTCTGGAACTTCTCTTAATCCTAATATATCATCGTTTCCCAATTCTTTAGACATCGATTTTCCCGAATTCTTAATTGCAAATTGTGCGTTATGAAATTCAGGTAAGTAAAAATAATAAGAAGGAGCAACTGTTTGATCGTTGAAAATTTTGGTAAACCCAGAATAGAAATCTACATCATAAAAAGGAATTTTCTTTATAGGTAAGCTTTCAACTTCTTCTGTTTCTACTTCAATATATTCATCATTTGAACCACAATCAAAATATGTTTTATAGACATATTTTATTGAGTTTATTTTATCTTCTGGTATTTCTTTAGTTCGATATTCCCAATTGTTAAGAGTTTCTAAAGAAATTGACAAGTCATTTGCCATATCTTCACGCGAAATCTTTAATTTTTTTCTAATATTTTTTAATTCTATAATATTCATTATCAACAGGATAAAATATTAATTAATAAAAATATGTATATTTAACATATAAATATGTTGTGTATATGTTATAATTACATATATTTGTAAAACAATTTACTCATGTGTACAAAACTACACAGAGTAAACGAAGTAAAAGTAATAAAAATATACCAAAATAAGAGATACCCATGGCTGCGAAAGAAAAACAAAATACAAAACTGTACAAATGCTTTAAAAACGGACGTGTTCAATTAAAGAAGGAAGATTTTAAGCCTTTCAAAAAAGAAGTCATGATGTTTCTTTCGACAAATAGTGATAGCACTTATTATTCTTTGCAAAATGGTTCAAGGCCAATGAGTTTATCAGAAATGAAAACCATCGAAAGAATCTTCAAAAAGCATGGTGTAACACAGAATATTTGGTCAGACCCGAAATAACTAAACCCATATACCCGAATGGAACAATTAACAGAAAGAGAAAAACTAATCACTCAAATGATTGCGAGTGGTAATTCAGTAAAAGAAATTGCTGATAAGGTTTGCAGAAGTGAACATACAATTACTAAGCAAATCCAAGTGATTTACGATAAGACAGGAATCGCAAGACGATTAAACGCTCTAGCAGCTTACTATTACCAACTACTTATTTCAAAAGAGTTTGATAAGGTGAGTTTAAATCCAAATCAGCAAACATTTCTAGCATAAGAAGATCTTAGTCTCCGGACTTTAAAATATACAACGAAGCGTTCTTTTAAATTGAAATTAATCAAAATAGATAAAAAGTATTTCTTTTTATCCTTCTATTGGCGGGGTTGTCAGTAGGTTCTTACAGCGCATTAATTTGTTCTATAAGCGCGTACAATAAGACGCATATCCTTCTCTTAGCGGGACACGAATAAAGAAATCAAATTATAATCTTAAGAAGAAATCGAGTAAAAGAAACTTCAACAATACATTTTTTTGAAGTGTTCTTTGACATCATTGGGATAAATATAATAATCATTGCTAACTATATCATGTTAGGTGAGTCAGCGAGCTGTAATTGTATGAATTACTAAAGAAACAGCTAAGAGCGAGGGGATAACCTTTGAAGCATCCGAATTATTATGATTTATCAAACCGCGATAAGGCGCGGTATTTAATACCTGTTATAATCCATAGTGGCGGAATTGGTAGACGCAACCACAGAGCGTATAGGGAGTTAAGCTGAATGTAAGACCCTATGTTGGTTCAGCAGTTACAGGTTCGAATCCTGTCTATGGAACTAAAATCAAATAACTTATGAAACGTGAATCAAATTATGAGCGCTTTATTTCTTTTATAGAGAAAGCAACGCTTGGCTTTATAATAACCCTATGGGCATTAATTACCATATCAGTTTTAATAAATTTTATATATCACACATTCAAATTTGCTTTCACAATTCACTTTTAGTGAAATAATAAGTAATTCACTCAATAACATTATATGGCATTAAAAGTAAAAATTACAACTGAAAACAATGTTGTGAAAGCTATAAAAGATGGTGTTTTGGTTTACGCAGAAACAACTTCTTATAATCATGATATAAATTCTCCATTGAGAAAACTATACAATTATCTAGAAATAGATTTTGGAGAAACATTCGAAGTAGAAGTTCAAGTAAATGAAACTATGGATACTTTAATCTACTTGAATGATGAATTGTACTACAAAGAATCTGTTGCTCATGTTAAGCTATGTGGATTAGATGATTGTTTATTTATCAGAGTTTTCTGGTTATTATTTCAAGAAAAATTTGAAACCTCCGAAGCAAATAGAATAGATTTCCTTCAATCAGAGGTTTCTGAAATTAGAGAAAAATTATCTTCTATTGAATTAACTTTAAACCAGCAGGTAAAACAGGAAGGATTATAACTGTTCCTTCACCTTCTTCGAATCTTGAGATACAATACTTTCTTTGAGTAAATGATCTTAATGTTTTATCAATATCAGATTTAGAAGTATTTAATTCCTTAGACAACTCTTCTAAAGTAGTTATAAGAGAAGGCGAATCTTGTTGCTTCTTATAAATAAATTTTAATAACTCTTTTTCAAATTTCATAACGTATATATTTTATTGTTGGAACTACAAATATATACAAATTCCTGATTGGCAAGCTTCAACGTTCGAGCCGTTGACAGGAACTAATCCAAAAAACTAATCCAAATGAGTGTACAGCAACTTATATCAAAGCCATATGCTCCTATAATGGAAATTATAGAAGTGTACGGAATTGCTTTTGAAACATTCAATAAATATGTTTCTGAAAGTAAAGTAAAAATAATCAAAAGAGGTAATCGATGTACTTACAAAACAGCTGATGTGCATCAGATGCTTTCTGAACGTGGTTATCCAAAAATAAGAAAAACAAAAAAAGCTCCAGTTGCACCTGAAGCTTAAAAAAAATTTAAAATAATATGAAAATATGGTTTTCAAACTATGTAGCAAAACTACAAAGTTTTTTCCAACGAAAAAAAGTAGTTGAAAAAACAACTGAACCAGAAGAAACTAAAATTCTGGTAGGAATGGTAAAAGTCAACGCAAATAACAAAGTTATAGTGTTTGACTTTAGACTTCAAGAAGGTCAAAAGTTATCATTGAGCGATCATTTGAAAAGATACCACCAATGTGCAGATTCTCTTTTAAAAGAGCAATATCTGATTGATATGTATAACGATGGCTTTTTAGATGAAGCTATTGATTTGTATGAAAATAAGAATGGTTTAATCGTAATTAATAAGACGTTATGAACGAGCAAAAATTTGTGCAAGATTTAAATACAATGATTTGTCTTGCAGCACTTATTATCGTTGGTTTTTTCGTAATTAAAATTGTGTTTTAATGAAAAAAGAAATCTATATACCACAACTTGCGGAAATTGAATTTGATTTCATGCAAATGAAGCCAGATTGTTTTAGAAATGTTGATGGTGAAATGAAATTAGCTTTTGAATTGAAGTGTACTGATCCAAATTACAAAGGTCATAATCTTACTTTAGGATTGAATTTCAATTACAACGAGAATGCAATTGACGAACGTTTTCCTAACTATCGTTATACTGAATTAGAATCGCTTCATAGTATCGAATTGTATGATTATAACATTGAATATCAATTCAACGATTTCACAACAGCTAAAATACTTCAAATTGCAAGAGCTGTAATGCCACGGAAATATACTGAAATGCAAACTATCAAAACTTATTCACTATGAATGAAATGATTTACGTTTACGACCGAAATAATAAGCTTGTTTTTGAAACAGAAAATAAAGCTGAATTAAAGAGAAGATTTGGAATTACATATAAATCTTTAATGATTCGATTGAAAAATAAAACACCTTTCAAAGATTATTATTTTGCAATTGTTGCTGATTTTAAAATTCCTATTCAACCACTTATAAAACCTAAAATAAAATCATCTCCAGGTCGACCAAACACAAAACCAAACCTTAAAAAGCAGGAAGAAAAAGAAAAGTACAATGAAAACACTTTCTTAACTTATTCAGAAAGTAAAGAGCAGAAGAATATCGCTCAAAAAGTCTTAGAAAAAGCAAAACTTCAAAACAAACCTGTTCGCAGATTAAGCGTTAAAGATGCTGTCAGAAATTCTTTAAAACGCGAATTAAAACTTTCACATATCTAACAAATACCCAAACATTTACATGAAAAATATTGTATTAAAATCGCTGGAGTTGAAGAACTTCAAAAGCTTTCGTCATGCCAAATTTGACGATTTTAACGAAAAAGAGAACTTCATCCATGGTAAAAATGGAGCTGGAAAATCAACTTTATTTGATGCTTTCTTATGGTTGCTTTTTGGAAAAGATGCTAACGATCGTAAGGATTACGAGATTAAACCACTTGATGAAAATAATCAAGTTCAAAAACAAATTGATGTAGAGGTTCACGCCACTTTATTAATCAACGATGAGGAAGTTACTTTATCTCGAATCTATAAAGAGAAGTGGCAAAAAGTTAAAGGAGCAGAGGAAAAGACTTTCAAAGGTCATGAAACTGAATTAATCTTTAATCAAGTGCCTGTTTCCTTAAAAGAATTTAATGCAAAAGTTGCTGAGATTTCAGAGGAAAGTTTATTCAAATTAATAACTAATCCAAGCGCTTTTGAATCGTTAGATTGGAAGAAGAAACGTGAAGTATTAGTTTCGATTGCTGGAGAAATTTCTGATGAGGAGTTATTTAATTCTGATGTAGATTTTAAAGAGTTATCATTAAAGTTAACTAACAAGACTTTAGACGAATATGATACTCAGTTAAAAGCTTCTATCAAGAAATCTAAACAAGAGAAAGAAGATACTCCTGCTCGTATTGATGAGCTTAAAAACTCTAAAATTGAAGATATTGATTTTGGTAAAATTGATTCGGATATCCAGGAGAAAGAAACTAAGATTTCTGATATAGATTCAGAGCTGGAAAATGCTTCTAAATCGGTTCAAAATATTGTTGATGCAAACACGAAGGTTCAACAAGAAATTCAATCTTTAAACTCTCAAAAATCAGAGATTGAGATTGGGTTAAGAGCAAAAGCTAAACAAGAATGTTTTGTTGATACATCGAGTATTGATGCTTTGAAATCGAAGTTACGATTAAAGGAGAGTGAACGTGATGATTACGCTGATAATAGAATTAAATTAAAATCATCAATTGTTGATTATCAAAAGCAGATTGAAATTTTACAAGGTAAAAAACAAAGCTTAGTTGATTCTTACAATACTGAAAACGCAAAACAATTAATTTTCGATGATACAGATTTTAATTGCCCTTGTTGCTCGCGTCCATTCGAAGAAAAAGACATTAATTCAAAGAAACAAGAGTTAATATCAAAATTTAATACCGACAAAACATCTTTATTGAATTCAATAATTAATGATGGAAATCAAGTTAAAAAACAGATTGAAGTAGCCAATAACACTCTTAATGCATATCAATCAAAACTTGATGAACAAAAAGTATTTATTGATCAATTGACGGATGAAGTCATTTCAATCGAAAATCAAATCCAAACAGAGACGTCAAACCTTCAATCTCCTAAAAACGAAGAAGAAGTTTATCAAACTTTAATCAACGATGATGCGCAATTGTCAAAATTAAGTATTGAAATTGCAACTCTTCAATCTAAAATTAAGGAAGTAAAACAAGCTGATAATTCCGAATTGAAAGAGCAAAAACAAACCTTACAATCGGAAATTAAGCAGTTAATCGAACTTAAAGGAAAGAGTTCTGTAAATGAATCTATTGATAATCGTATCAAAGAATTAGCTAATCGAGAAAAAGAACTTTCTCAGATTATTGCAAACCTTGAAAAAGAACAATTTGTTATTGAGAGATTCAAGAAAGTCAAAACTGAAAGCCTTGAAAAGTCAGTAAATGAAAAGTTCGAATACGTCACTTTCAAATTATTCGAAGAGCAAGTAAATGGAGGTTTGAATCCTACTTGTATTACTTTGGTTAACGGAGTTCCTTTTGGTTCAGTAAATACAGCTGGAAGAATTAATGCAGGTTTAGATATTATCAACACTCTTTGTAAAGTAAATGAAATTAATGCACCTGTATTTTTGGACAATCGAGAATCTGTGACCGAATTAATTCCTACCGAAAGTCAAATCATCAGTTTGATTGTAGATCCTAATCAAGAAACTTTAAAATTTAATTAAGATGAAGCATTCTATTAAGAGAATAATAAATCAAATTGTTGATTTATGTCTGCAAAAGCAAATTCATTGTGATATTAATATGGAAGTATTTAATATTAGTATCTATACTAAATCAATAAAAAAGAATGCTTATTTCTACGGTCAACTTTATAATAATGATTTTATTACAAATGATACGACTTTAACTCTTTCAGATTTATTAAAATTCGTTAAAAATTACTAACCCCAAAAACAAAATAAAATGTCAGAAAATACGCAAGTAGCGCAAGTCAATCAACCAACACCAGCAGAAAAATTCGCTTTAGCGGTTGAAAAACAATATTCAAGTAATAATGGAGCGATTGAAATGTCATCGTTCCAAAAGAAATTAGCTCAAAACTATTTTATTGCTATTGATCAAGCCATTAAGGATTCTGAAAATAAAAGAAAGCAATATGAACCTTTACAGTACTCATGGCAAAATATGAATTTAGATGCTAAATTTTATTTTAATGTCATGGCTTATTCAGCAATAGGTTTAGATCCTTGTCAAAAAAACCATTTATCAATTATTTTGTACAAAAACAATAAACTTGGTAAATATGACATTAGTTTCACAATTGGTTATGTAGGATTAGAACTAAAAGCAAAAAAATATGGCTTTGATATTCCTAAAGAAGTAATTACAGAAGTCGTCTACACAAATGATATTTTCAAGCAGTACAAAAGAAATCGTGAAAATAAAGTCGAATCTTATGACTTTGAAGTTGTAGATGATTTTGACCGTGGAGAAATCAAAGGAGGTTTTTATTATCTAATCTATGAAGATGAAACAAAAAATCGTATTCGTGTATTCAACATGTACGATATCGAAAAACGTATTCCAAAATATGCAGCTGCAGAATTTTGGGGAGGTGAAAAAGATATTTGGAAAGATGGTCAAAAAACTGGTGAAAAAGAAGAAGTTGAAGGCTGGAGAGATGAAATGGTTCTCAAAACACTTAAACGCGCGGCTTATGATTCAATTCCAATTGACTCTGCTAAGATTGATGAAAATTTGATGCAAGTTATTCAAGCTGAAAAATCAAATGATGTTGAAGGTGATATCAAGTATGAAATTGAACAAAAAGCTAATTCTCAACATTTAGATTTTGAAGAAGCGAAATTGATTCAAGAAGCTTCTTCTCAGAAAATAGAAATTAATGCAAATTCAGTTGAGCCTATCCCTGTTGAACAAGCTTTTGAAAGTAATACAACCGAAATGCAATTTCCAACCGAACCACCTTTTGCGTAAATGCAACTCAAAATACTTAGCACAGGATCAGTAGGTAATTGCTACATCCTAGAAAATGAAAAAGAAGCCCTAATCATAGAATTGGGGCTTAATTTTTCCAAGATTAAAGAAGCTTTGAACTTTGATTTAAGTAAAATTTCAGGAGCTATAATTTCACATTGTCATTTAGACCACGCTAAAGGAATGAAACAAGCTTTAGATAATGGAATTGAATGCTATAGTAGTCAAGGAACTTTTCAAAGCTTAAACATCAAACATCACAATGCCAAAATCATCAAATCTAAACAAGCTTTTCAAATCGGAAATTTTAAGATATTACCTTTCGATGTTCATCACGATGTCAATGAGCCTTTAGGGTTCTTAATTGATCACGAAGAAACAGGCAGAGTGCTTTTTGTAACCGACACTACATACATTGATTATACTTTTCCAAATCTCAATAATATCATCATTGAAGCGAATTATTGTGAAGAAATAATCAAAGAAAAGTTAGGTAGTACATGGCAAGGTGAATTTTTAAAGAATCGAATCTTAAAATCCCACATGAGCCTTAATACTTGTAAAGAAACATTGCTTGCAAATGATCTTTCACAAGTACAGAAAATAATACTTATTCACTTATCAGACAGTAATTCAGATGAGCGAAAATTCAAAAAAGTAATCGAAGAAGCAACAGGTAAAATAGTCCACGTTGCAAACAACAATCAAATTTTAGAGTTTAACAAAAATCCTTTTTAGAGATGCAAAATTTAATCACTTCACTCGATGAAATTCAGTTAGAATTACAATCAATTCAAGAATTCACAGAAATAACTCCAAGTGAAGATGTAAACGAAATAGTTCAGAGAGGAAATGATTTGATTGCTTATCTCGCGCGGACTACAAAACTTTTAGCTGATTCAAAATATCACAAAGACAGTAAACTTAATTCTGCTTTTATGGATGAGATTCGAAAGATTTCGCAATTATCTGCATCAGTAGCAAATAAGTATGTTGATAGTCTTTGTAAGAACGAAAATTACCTAATCAATTGGTCTGAAAGATTAAATCGAACAGTTACACATCAAATTGATTGGTGTAGAACTATTGTAAGTAAAAACAAAGCAGAAATGCAAAACCTAAATTTTAGATGATAAAATCATGAAAGAATTAAAAAACGCATATATAGAACATTTAGTCCTACAAAAAGTAGGACACAAAGTAAGAGAAGAAGCGAATATTTTTGCTTCAAAAACTACTGAATTTGACGAATCAAAAGAAGAACAATTAATCCCTTTTCTTGTTAATCCATTCAAGAAAAATCTTGAATTAAAGCGATTCAGTCATTATACTGAGAAATTAGAATTCAATAAAGTTTACAACTTATGTAAATCTGCATTCGATGAAGAAATTGATTTTGTTGACTTTTCAAATGAAGTTCTAAAAACGCTTTACGATCAATCATTGCATCAACAAATTAAAAGTGGTGAAGTTTTTACTGTACAATTGAATAATGCTCAATTTGATGGAATTCCTTGTAAAGCTATTGGAATTTACAAACTTGAAAACAAGTCTAAATTTTTAAGATTTGATGAAAGAGAAACGATTGATTATAATGTCTTAAAAGGCTATAAACTTGATAAGTTAGATAAAGGAGTTTTAATTCTTGATACATATCGTGATGAAGGATTTAGAGTTTACACAATTGACGACAACAACGTTGAATCTGAATTCTGGACAAAGAATTTCTTAGAAGTAAAGCCCGTTACCAATCCAGCTTTACAAACAAAGAATTTTCTTGAAACAATTAACGATTTTGCTACGGATGTAATTCTACAACATTCTGATAAAAAAGTTCAAGCTGAATTTCTTTCAAATGCTATTGATCAATTAGCAAATAATGAATTCGTAAACATTGAGATTATTGATGAAACCTTAGGAGAATATAAAGAAGAATTCAATCAATACTTAAATCAAACAGAAATTAAACTTGATAAGGAATTCGAAGTTGATTCTGGAGTATTAATAACTCAATCAAAGAAAATCAAATCTGAAATAAAACTTGACACAGGGGCTAAGATTAATCTTGATTTATTGAATTCTGAATGCGTTGCTGATAATCTTGAAAGAGGTTTTGATGATGAAAAGAAGATGTTTTATTACAAGGTTTATTTTAATTCGGAAGCTTAATGGAAGAAGATGTAAAAACAATAAAATGTGACGAATGTAAAGTAGAGTTAGCTTTATGTTTAGGTTATGTCTGTTTACAAAATGATGATGAGCCTTTTGATAGCGGAAAAACAGAAGATATAAATATCAATAAAGAAACTAGAGTGTATTGTTATGTATGTCCAAATTGTAATAAAATAAAATCAGAAATTCAAGAATGCTAATTTTTTAATACCATCATGACTAAATACGAAAAAGAAGATAAGAAGCTGTTTTGGCTTCTTTTTTCTTCATCAATTATCGCGGTGCTTATCGTCGCACTTTATTTTAAACTAATCAAATACATACTATTATGGTAGCAGATATCGAACAATTAAAACAAACTATACAAGCCAAAGGATTTAGAGTTGAACATTACGAAAGTCCTATGCAGTTTAACATCATCGTCCAAACTAAAACAGGCGATCATTGTTTTGGTGAAATCTTTACAGGTTGCAACGTAAACGAACGCATCATAATCAAAAACAGGGCTTGCGAGAAATTAAAGGAGCTGATTAAACAAAATTAGTGTTATGGCAAGGCTAAGGAAAATAGGATTGGAATATTTCCCGTTAGATGTTTCTTTTTTTGAAAATGAAAAGATAGAAGCTTTATCTGGCGAATTTGGAATAAAAGGAGAAATAACCGTAATAAAACTTTTTTGCGAGATATATAAGAACGGATATTACTTAGAATGGAATGATCTTCAAAAGATGAAATTACTAAAAAGATTGCCAGGAATTAATGTTACATTATTGCAACAAATATTAAATCGACTTTTAAAGTGGGGTATATTTAATGAAGAAATTTTCTTGCAATATGGTGTAATAACAAGTAAAAACATCCAAAAACAGTTTATTGACTCAACTAAAAGACGTAAAGATAACAGTATCAATGAATACGCTTTAATTAATGTATACATAAATGACACTTCAACTAACATTAATGTAGACATTAATACCACTTCAAGTGGTCAAAGTGTTAACAAAAGTACACAAAGGAAAGTAAAGGAAAGTAAAGTAAATAATACTACTGAAGTAGTATTAGAAAAAAGTGAAAAAATTCTTCCACCACAAAATGAAGATATTCATATCAAATTTTGTCAAGAAACTCTTGAGTCAAGAAATTGGATAGACACTTTTCTTATCAACATGAAAATTCCTAAATCCAAAAACGATATTAATCTTAAAAGACTTTTGAAAGAATTTTTAAACCACTTGATTTTAGAGAATAAAATTCACACTAAAAAAAATGAATTTTTATCTCACTTTACATCTTGGTGTCGAAAACTTGACGATTCAAAATTAAAAGAGATTTATCTTAAAAAATCACAACCTAAGAAATCACAACCCAAAGACGATTATTATTTTCTAAACTAAAATTATGTTTAAGCACGGTCGAGAACTCCAATACGAACTCCAAAAAATACGAAATGAGGGAGAAATTGAACCGATACAACTTGGCTTTGAATCCTTCAATGACTTTGATAATGGAAAATTACTGCAAATGTCAAGAGGGACATGGGTATTGATCGGCGGCGAGCCACATCATGGTAAGTCACAATTTACAAATGAAATTATACTTCAACTCATGGAAAAACATGATTTCAAAGTAGCTCTATTTTCTTCTGAATCTGGGAATATTGCAAAAGTCTTTTCAATTTTTTACGGAATGTACATAGGAAAACAATACTCGAGAGTTCGATCAGATTTGAAAAAGAATGAATTTGCAATGAATGATGCTGAGAAGTCAATTGCAGAAGAATTTATAAACAATCACCTTTATGTTTTTGAACAAAACCCAACAGTCAAAGGGTATCAAAAAATAGAAAACTTTTACAAACTTGTTGGAGAAGCAGAAGAGAGGTTTCGAATAAAATTTGATTGCGTTGTTATTGATCCGATTTACGATATTGATGGTTTTGAACCTAAAGCAGAAGAAGTAAAGAAAATCTTATCATACATCGATTATCAATGTGAAACAAGTAATCGAATTGACATAGTTGTAAATCATGTTGCTGAGACAGCTAAATTCATCGATAAAAACGGTAACAGGAGAAAGTATAGAGCAGGAGGTGACGAATTTTATGGAGGTAAAAATAATCAAAGAAAAGCTAAGCTTCAATTATTAGTCGAAAGACCAACTCCTAACGAAGATCAAGATTTAGAACCTGGAGAAGAAAGAGTAACATCAAATCAATCCAACATCCATGTTTTAAAAGCTAAACCAGAAGGAATAGCGAAAATAGGCGTGTATCCAATTTTTTACGATTGGAAGTCAAGACGCTATTATGAACGAAAAGAAAATGGTCAAAGTCAATTTTCAAAAGGTTCAAAATTAGAATCTAAAGAGATTTATGAACAAAACTATCAAACAAATATAACAATAACAGCAAATCCAAATGACGCATTCTACACAACCGCAGAAGAAGATGATGATTTCCCATTCTAGAAAAACAATTCAAGAAGCAATGGAATTTTTTCTAAAACAATGGGATTATTCTATTGAAACCATGGACGATGAAACGAATCGAGAGTATATGATTTCAGTCGTAAATAACTTAGGGCTTAAATTAAGCGATTTAAACAACTCTTGGACTATTAAATGTGTCAACGATGTAGACAAGCTTGAAAAATTGCTTAAAAATGATAAATACAAGGAAAATGAGAGTTTATACAGTCATTCTATCAAAGTAATTTACATGATTAAGAATTTATACGAGTTAAAAAATAGAAGAACAGATGAAGTTTTTAAACTGAGAGCAGAAAATGCTGAGTTGAAATTAGAGATTCAAAAATTAAAGCAATTACAAAATGGAACTTAATCAAATCGATAATCTCACCGATAAAACAAATGAGGAATTGATTGAATTAGTAATTTCTCTAATTAAAACTCTCTACAACAAAAGACCAAAACAAGGATTTAGACTTGAATCTGGGATATTTGTAAAAGATCCAGAACACTACTTCAAATCATTCAAGTCGTACCTAACAAAACCAAATAATATTCGAAGCATTACTACAGGAGAACTCAAAGAAGATTGGGTTAAGTGGTATTGTATTTTGTTGAATTTAAAAAAGCAGATAAGATGAATTTTTACATAGGAGAATATTATCAATACACGAATTCAAAACAAAAATTTAAACTCAAAGAAAAGAGATTTTCAGTATTCGTTTTTGAATGTGGTCATTGGTGTACTGATAATGTTTTTCTTGATTTAATCAGAGTAAAAACTAATCAATTAGTTAGTGAAGATTTGCAATTAAAACTAAACTTTTAAAAAATGAATTATCCAGGAGAATTTAAAGAGCGTGCTCAAATAGAAATGTCGAAAAGATTAGGATTTAATAGTCGAACTGATTGTATTAATTCCTTAGGAGTAAAGGAATTTGCAAGAAAACGAAACGAATTTTACAAGACGTTTTTTGAGGAAGAAAACGAGCAGATAAAAGCTGAATCAAACACTCAGCATAAAGAACTAAAAAACAAAGATCTTCCTGAAAAATTGGAGTTGATTTTTGATTACATAAAACTTAATCCAGAAACTAGAATTTACAAAGTTGAAGAAAAATTCATGTTTTGTAAGTTTTACTTGAATATCGTTATAAAACTCGGTTATGTCGTGAATATTGGTTCGAAACACAAACCGATTTTCATAGTGAAACAGCAAGGTAAATCTTGTGTTGAAATTATTGCTGAAGTTCGTAATTATTCAAAATTAAAACAAAGAAGAATAAGAGCGAATGAAGCGAGAAGAATTGAACAAGGAATGTAATTTATTACTATGCCAATAATAGGGAAATATAATAAAATTTCTTTTACAGAAGAAGAAAAAATCTTTGTTCGAAATAATTTTAAAATCTACACAAATCAACAATTTGCAAATCATTTTGGATTAAAATTAACTACAACAAGAACATTGATTTATAAACTTGGATTAAAGAAAATGGAGCTTGAATACTGGACAGATGAACAAGTGAATTTTTTAAAAGAAAATTACAAGAAAATTGGTGATGTTGAACTTGCTGAAATCTTTAATTCGAAATGGACAAAAAATAAAGGCTGGACTAAAAAACACATAGAAAAGAAGCGTAGGTACTTAGGTTTAAAGAGAACTGAAAAACAAAAGTTAGAAATAGTTAAATCTAATTCAAGGAACGGGAAATATAATACTTCGGAAAAATCATGGAAAACAAGAGGAGTAACAAAAACTGGAACTCTAAAAGTTTGGAAGCTTTCTACAGGAAGAAGTGTTGTTGTTATTCGGCTTAAAGATAGATTTACTCCTTATGCGCCTTATTTCTATAAAAACCAGATAGGTGAAGTTCCAAAAGGAATGAATGTTTGTTTTAAAGATGGTAATCCGTTGAATATTGTTAAAGAAAATTTAGTCTTAAAATCTGATGCAGAATTAGCTTCTGAAAATTCCAAAAATCGAACTCCTAATGAACTCAAAGAAACAATTAGATTAATCAATAAAATCAACAAAAAAATAAAAGAAAAATCATGAATATTTTAGAATTAAATCAAAAATTATACGAGACTTTAGAAGGTCTTGAGTCAGGTAAAATTGACGCTAAAAAAGCTGACAGCATTGTAAACGTAGCTAATGCAATTACGAATAATACAAAATTGCTTTTAAACGTAGCTAAAACTGCAAAATCCCAAAATATGGCTCAACTTCTTTTAGGTGCTGAAACAGCTAATGAGATTGAGTACAGAGATATTTACGAGCAGAAAACTGATTTCGCTGTATCATTAGGTTATGATAATTTAGCTTCTGCAATCGGTAAAATTGGAAAAGATGAATTTGAGCAAAAATTTAAAAATCGAAAAATATAATGAGTAAATTAGTCGTAAAGCCATTTCAAAAACAAGAGGTTTTAAATGCAAAATTAACAACAATCGCAATCTTAAATCAAGTAATACTTGAGAAGTTCGATGAGATTGCAGATAAGAAAGAAGTGTGGAATCAACGCTTTAAAAACATTGGAAAGCAAAACATTTCAATGATTGAAGAATTGCAAGAGAAAGTGTATAATCAGCATTATGAAGCGAATCAAAACAGATTCATTTATGCAGAAGAATCAACACGAAGATTAATTAATCTTTTATCGACGATAAATGTTGATGAGTACATTGATTTAATGGGGTTTATAGAATTGATGAAACACGATAAAATTAATAAAACTAAACACTGTGTTAATTTTTTAATCGAAAATACGGAGCGAATTAATAATCAATTAAAAGAGGTAGTATGAAACTAATCAGCATGACAGATTTTGTTTTGGAGCAAACAGAATTGCTTTACGAAAAAAATCAAAGTAAGTTAATCCATAGAGTTGTTAACTACGCCCAATTCTTAAAACAACCTTCAAAACTTGGAATGTTTGTTCCTTGTGATGAAGAGGGTAATGTTTTGGAAGAGCCGACTATGGAAAAATACGGTTATTACTTTTCTAATCATCAAGAGGAACAAAGTGGATGGATGTACGAGGAAGGGGAAGATGAATACTACAAAGTACTTGAAAAATACCAACAAGCTAAAGAGCGTGTTTTGTTTGAGGGGTTTAGTGTATATAAAAATTTAATTAAAAACATTAACGGAGACAATATAATGACATGGTATATTGAGGCAAGATGTATAGAAGATTTAATTTTGATGAATTTAACATTAACACAAACAGCAATTAAACAAATAGGATTATGAAAATGTTTAACGTAAAGGCAGTTTTCTGCAATGAATCGGATAAATTAAAAACCTTCTCAAATGGGAATCACAATAATTTATCCCAAAAAAGAAAGGTAGAATTCAACAAATTGCAAAAAGAAATAAAAGATAAATTCAGCGCAAAAACATCATAAAATTTACACCTTTGTAAACTATACAACACACCCGTAAACAAAAACAGAAATTTCACCAAAAAAACATGTTTTTTATACGATTATTCTTTTTTAATTCAGAGACTTACCTCATATTTGAATCAATATTCAACGAAAGGGGTTTTGTGGCTAACATCAATTAAACTTGATTTTTAAACCTCTTATGAAAATAGGAGGTTTTTTATATGATTTTAGTCGGAATAGATCCAGACGTTGAGAAAAATGGTTTTGCTTTGATTCACAACAAAAATTATGAGTTAGCAAACCTAACGTTCTTTGAACTTTATGATAAGTTACAATCATTAAAAAATGATTTTGGAACTGAGAAAATTAAAGTTTTTGTCGAATGTGGTTTTTTAAATAAATCCAATTGGCATAAAATCAAAAAAGGTTCTGCATCAATTAATGCAAATATCGGAAACCGAACAGGACGAAATCATGAAGTAGCTCATAAAATTGTTGAAATGTGTGAATATCTAAACTTAACTCATTTTAAAGTAAAACCAACCACTAAAAAAAGAGATAACAAGGATTTTTCACTCATTACAGGAATAAAAAAAAGAACAAACCAAGAGCAACGAGACGCGATGCTTTTAATATTTGGAAGGTGAATTTTTTACATATATTTCTTTGTGTTTTGTTGGTTGGGAAAGTAGCTCAGTAGGTAGAGTGCTTAGATGATGAATCAAGAGGTCAAAGGTTCGAGCCCTTTCTTTTCCACTATTTCTGTTAAGGAAATGTTTCGGGTATTTAAAGACTGATGAAGTTTAGTAGTCAGTCTTTTATTTAAAAATGAATTTTAAATTTTATATAATCAAAGGCGCTAATAATTAGGCAGTAAGTAGCAAAGCGCTATTTACTGCCTTTTTTATTTTTATTCATGGATCAAAAAGTAAATAGATTTAACTCAAAGAATGTTCAAACATCTTTAATCCCGGACCTTTCAAAAAGGATTGAGATTTTGGAAGATGAGCAGTATCTATTTCTTCCAAATGATTGGATAAATGATGAAGAGCTTATTGTTTTAAAATTTAGAGCTGAACAAAAAAAATATAAAATTGAATATGCTGATTCGGCTCCAAAAACTTCAACACAATTAATCTTTGAGGAAATTGAAAAAGCAATCAATATTGTAACAGGATTAAACCTTCAAGATTATGCTTTAAATGACAGGAGAACTCATTTATTTTATGCTAGAGCAATCTATGTTACTATTTGCTTTTCATATAAAATCGAAAAGAAACTTATTTCAAAAAAAATAAACAAAGCAATTAAAACGATTGAACTGATTGTCGAAAAGCACGACGATCTTTTTAAATTCACTCCAGAGTATCGCAGAAACTATAATGACGTGATGCAAATAATCACAAATAACCAAGTAATAGATAAAGTTTAACCAATGGCAAAACAAAGTAAATCACAAATCGTAAAAGAATGGAAATCATCTGATATAAAAATCAAGAAGGATTCCAAAGGTTTACTTTGGGTTATTCTTGGTAGAGAAAAGGTTAAGCTTCCTAATGATTTAACTAATGTAAAATCAATTACTCTTAGTCAAGCTGAGGGATTTCTTGGTTTAGATAAATCTATTAATGATTTGGCTGATGATGTTGAGAAGAATAAAGTAGGAAGACCAACTGATTATAAAATTGAATATAATGAACAGGTATATAAGCTTTGTTTGTTAGGTGCTACTGATTCAGAAATAGGTGACTTTTTTAATGTTGATGAAAGAACAATTAATAATTGGAAGGTTGAATTTCCTGAATTTTTTCAGTCCATAAAAAAGGGAAAAGAGTATGCAGATGCAAACGTTGCAAATAAACTTTATAATCGTGCTTTAGGATATGAACATGAAGAGGATAAAATATTCAACGATCAAGGAGTTCCTTTGATAGTTCCAACAATTAAACATTACCCACCAGACACAACCGCAGCAATATTTTGGTTAAAAAATAGACAGCCAGCAAAATGGCGAGAAAAACAAGAAGTTGAAACAACTTTAAAAATAGAACAACCATTATTCGGAGATGATTAGACCTGTAATTGAATTCAACGGATTTCGATACACGACAGCTATTAAGAAGTTACGAAAACTTAAAAAGCGCATTCGTGTTATTCCAGGAGGAAGTTCGGCTGGGAAAACATTTGGTATTTTACCAATTCTAATCGATAAAGCAGCAAAAACTCCAATGTTGGAAATATCTGTTGTTTCTGAGTCTGTACCGCATTTACGAAAAGGAGCTTTGAAAGACTTCTTGAAGATAATGAAAGCTACAGGGCGTTATATTGATAAGAATTACAATAGAACTTTACTTACCTATACTTTCTCAAACGGAAGTTATATTGAGTTCTTCTCAGTAGATAACGAGGAACGTGTTCGTGGTCCACGTCGTAACATTCTTTACATGAATGAAGCGAACAATATTCGTTTTGATACTTATCATCAATTAGCTATTCGTACATCACATGAAATTTGGATTGACTTTAATCCATCTAATGAATTTTGGGCACACGAAGAATTATCTGAAAAAGATAATAACGATGTAGAATGGTTGACACTTACTTATAAAGATAACGAAGCATTACCGCAGACTATCGTTGAAGAACTAGAGAAAGCACGTACAAAAGGTTTTTATAATCCATTATTACCAATTGATAAACTATTTAATGAAACTAATATTAAGAATCAATATTGGTCGAATTGGTGGAAGGTTTACGGGCTTGGATTACTTGGAGCTTTAGAAGGGGTTATTTTTAGCGATTGGACAAAGGTGAAAGAAATTCCAAACGGAGCAAAATTACTTGGATTAGGAATTGACTTTGGATATACGAATGATCCAACTGCTATTCCTGCATTATATCAATTCAATAATGAATATTACATAGATGAAATTGAGTATAAAACAGGAATGTCGAATAGAGATATTGCTCGTAAACTTCAAAAAGAAGGTTTTACTGAACAGGATAAAATGGTTGCAGATTCAGCAGAACCTAAGTCTATTGACGAAATAAATTCTTATGGCTTTTATATTGAACCAGCAAGTAAAGGGCGTGATTCGATAATGTTTGGCATTGAAGTTTTACAAAATCATCATTTCAAAATTACTGAACGCTCGACGAATATAATTGAAGAATTTAGAAAATATTGTTGGGATGTTGACAAAACAGGAAAGAAGCTAAATAGACCTGTCGGCGGTTATAATCATTCAATGGACGCATTACGATATATTGGAATTGAAGTATTACCGCATAACGTGGTAAGTAATACAATTGAAAATACCGAAGATATACTATCAAGATTGAACTTTTAAAAAATAAATGAACGAACTATATAAACTATTAAATATACCCGAAGACTCACCAATACAAAAGATTATCGATGCCTTAAAACAAGATAAAGATAAAACCAAAATCATTGAAAAAGCTAAAAAGGAATTAGATCCAAAGCAGCATGATATAATGAATCCTATTCTTAGACGGCCTAAGAATAAGGATGAAAAAGATAAAAACAAAGATGTTATTTCTATTGCATTAGCTTATCAAAAATGGATTGTTCGAAAAGAAAAAGCTATGATTTTCGGTAATCAACCAATTTTAAGAGCTAATCCAAATGATGAAACCGAAAAAGCTGTCTTAAAAGCGATTGAAAGAATTTTGCACGACATCAAAGAACCTTCATTTAATCGAAAGCTTGCTGAATCAATTGGTTCTTTTACAGAAGGAGGTGAGCTTTGGTATTTGAAAGAAGGCGAAGAGCATGATTCTTACGGTTTTAAAACTAAGATGAAAATCAAAGCAATGTTATTGTCTTTAAAAAATAGTAGTCAACTATATCCGTATAAAGATGATTTCGATGATATGATTTGTTTCTCTCGTAATTACATTAAAAAGATTGAAGGAAAAGAGGTTGAGTATTTTGAAGTTTACACGCAAAATTTTACTTATTTATTCGAGAATTTTAAAGAATGGAGAATTGTAGAAGGTTATCCTAAAAAGCAAGTACTAGAAAAGATACCTGCTGTCTTTGGAGAACAGGAAAATGTTTCTTGGTATGATGTACAAGATTTAATCGAAAGGATTGAAGTATTGGTTTCTGATCATGGAGAAGTGAATGATCGAAATGCTTATCCAATTCTTAAAGTAATTGGTAAACTTAAAAATTATCTAAACAAAGGACCAGGGGGAGGAGTTGAACTTGACAAAGATTCAGATATGAATTATTTATCTTGGGATCAAGCTACAGATTCTATAAAACTTGAAATCGACAATCTTGTAAAGAACATTCAATTATTCTCTCAAACTCCAAATATCTCTTTTGATGAAGTAAAATCTTTAGGTGCTCTTTCTGGAACTGCTTTAAAAATGTTATTCCTTGATGCGCATTTGAAAGTAATGGAGAAACGAGAAATCTATGATGAGTATTTGCAGCGTCGAATCAATATAATCAAGCGAATCCTTGCGACATTAAATCCTTCTTGGAAATCTGCAATTGACAATCTTGTTATCGAGCCTGAAATCGTTCCTTTCATGGTAGAAAACGAAAAAGAACAAGTCGAAATCGCATTACTTAAAAATGGAAACAAGCCTTTAGAATCTCACGAGAAATCTGTTAAGAATTGGCAAGGTCAAGATACTGAGGATTACGAGAAGATAAAGCAAGAGGAAAGGGACGCTAATAATGTGGATTATTTTAATCCAGCGAGCGAATAAGAAATATAAACCTTACAAATCTGCTTATTTCTGCAAAAAGTGTACAAATAAGCAGGTTGTAAAAGGCTTATTTATCAAATAACCATCAAATAAGTTTATCTAAAAATAAACATTAAGCAAGATGAATTTAGACGTTGTTTTTAGCTTAAACAGATGGATTGATAACAATAAGCAAGAATTGAGTTCGTCTAAGCAACATCTAAGTTCATCTAAAAATCAAATAGCAATCAAATGAAAAAAAAGATATACAAAGATTCTTTACATGGATTTGAAGCTTTAACAAATAACAAAACAATTGCATGGATGTTAATTAGAGATAAATGTCGCGAATTAAAATTAGAAGTACCAACACTTGATCAAATAAGTGTCAAATGAAACATATTAAAGTATTCGTAAAATCTGAAAAAGAACCTATAATTATTGTTGATGAAAATAATAATATAGAGTTTAGACATGAAGTAGAGTTTATTGTGTTTAGTAATAAACAGCTTTCTGTTACTTTTATGAAAAACGAAGTAAAGTATTGGTTAATAAAAGAAATCGATTAATAATTTATGTCAATCGAAGAATTCATAATCCAAGATGAAAAACTTGCAAGAATAGCAGCTGGAAAAAACTTGCAACAAATCGAAAAGTTATTTCAAAAATACATTTCGAAAGTAATTTCTTTTTATCAATTAAACGAAAATATTGATTTAGATACCTTAACTCCACAATTAAAAAAAGAAATTGAAAAGCTAACGAAACAACTTGCAATCGATTTAGAAAATAAAATCAATTCTGCAACAAAAGAACAATGGATGCTATCGCAAGGAACCGCAACAAAATTCGTTGAAACTTATTTTGATATTAACAAACTAAACAAAGCTACTCAAGATATTTTCCGGAATAATAATCTTGATAATTACTTGCAGGCTCGCAAATCAAGATTAAATCAATTCAAGTTATCTGATCGTGTTTGGAATTATTCAAAGCAGTTTGAAACGAATATCATTGATTCGCTAGAAATAGCTTTAAAAAATGGAGATTCAGCACAAGTTTTAGCTCGAGATATTAAACAATATTTAAACGAACCTGAAAAGCTTTTTAGACGAGTTCGTGATGTTAAAGGACAATTACATTTAAGTAAAAATGCTCAAGCTTATAACCCGGGGCAAGGTGTTTATCGTTCAGCTCACAAAAACGCTTTACGTTTAGCTAGTACAGAAATTAATACTTATTACAAAGAATCTGAAAATCAACGCTGGCAATCTATGGACTTTGTTGTTGGTTTTGAAATAAAACGATCTAATAATAAATTTGATTGTAGTGTTTGTGG
>NZ_DKSQ01000077.1:0-5232 GCF_002472765.1 Empedobacter sp. UBA7252 | reverse complement strand
CTAAATGCACTACGGGTTAATTTACAAAAATGTAACTTATTTTTTTCTCTCTTTGTTGTCATATTCAATATTTCAACAAAGAGTATTGTTAAAAATATTTACGAATAAATTTATTTCCAAACAACTACATTCATCATCTTTTGAAAAGAAATTTTTATAGTGTTTTATGTACATTATTAAAAAACTTTTTAATACTTTTACAAAACATCATCTCGATGTATTTTTTTAAATTTAAAATGTAATCGATTACATTAATTTTAATAAATAACTATTATGATAAATTCTGAATTTAGATATGCACATCATCCTAATGATGTTAAAAAATATACAACTGAAGAACTAAGAGAACATTTTTTAATTCCTGATATATTTATAGAAGATCAGGTGAAGTTAGTCTATTCGATGTATGATCGCTTGATTATTGGTGGTATTTACCCAGCTAATCATGCAATAACTTTGGAACCAACAACAGATCTTAAAGCAGATTTTTTTTTAGAGAGAAGAGAATTAGGAATTATAAATGTTGGTGGAAAAGGAAAAGTAACTGTTGATGGAACTGAATACGAATTGAACAACAAAGAAGCTTTATATATTGGTAAAGGAAATAAAGAAATCGTTTTTGATAAACTAAATAACGAACAACCTTTGTTTTATATCAACTCTGCTCCTGCTCATCATTCGTATCCAACTAAGAAGATTACAAAAAATGAAGCTGAAATTGTTGAGTTAGGCGATTCTAAATATGCAAACAAAAGAACAATTAATAAACTTATTGTAAATAGTGTTTTAGAAACTTGTCAATTACAAATGGGTATGACCGAATTACATCCTGGTAGTGTATGGAATACAATGCCAGCTCATACACATGAAAGACGAATGGAAGCATATTTTTATTTTGATTTAGAACAAGGACAATCAATTAGCCACTTTATGGGACAACCAAATGAAACGCGTCACATTTTCTTACAAAACAATCAAGCAGTTATTTCACCAGAATGGTCTATTCACTCGGGTGTAGGTACTTCAAATTATACTTTTATTTGGGGAATGGCTGGTGAAAATATGGATTACAGCGATATGGATGGTGTAAATACGGATGAATTAAAATAATAGAATTATGAATTTATTTGATTTATCAGGAAAAATAGCTTTAATCACAGGTGGAACACATGGTTTAGGATTAGCAATGGCAGAAGGATTGGCACAAGCTGGTGCTGAGTTAGTTATTACAAGTACAACTCCTTCAAAACTTGAAGAAGCTTTACAATATTATAAAAGTAAAGGATTTACTGTAACAGGATATATTTTTGATGTAACTGATCAACCACAAGCAAAAAAACAAGTTGAATTGATCGAAAAGAATCATGGTCAAATTGATATTCTTGTGAATAATGCTGGAATTATCAAACGTGTTCTTGCGGTAGATATGGATGTCGAAGATTTCAGAAAAGTTATCGATGTCGATTTAGTTGGTCCTTTCATCATGTCGCAATTGGTTGCAAAAGGAATGATTGAGCGTAAAACTGGAAAAATAATTAATATTTGTTCGATGATGAGCGAATTGGGACGAGACAATGTTTCTGCCTACTCTTCGGCAAAAGGTGGATTGAAAATGTTAACGCGCAACTTAGCTACAGAATGGGCAAAACATAACATTCAAGTAAACGGAATCGGACCTGGTTATTTTGCAACTTCACAAACAGAGCCGATTCGTGTGGACGGAAATCCTTTCAACGAATTTATTATCAACAGAACGCCGACTGGTCGTTGGGGAAATCCCGAAGATTTAGCTGGAACAGCGGTTTTCTTAGCTTCGGAAGCGAGTAATTTTGTTAATGGACAAATCATTTATGTCGATGGAGGAATTTTAGCAACAATAGGTAAACCATCAAACGAGTAAAATTTAAATATTATATGAAATCATTTATAACTGATACATTTTTATTACAAAATAAATATGCCGAGGAATTGTATTTCAACTATGCTGAAAAACTTCCTATTATAGATTATCACAATCATTTATCGCCAAAAGATATTGCAGAAAATAGAGTTTTTGAAAATATTTCGAAAGTTTGGATTGCTGGAGATCATTACAAATGGCGTGCAATGCGAACGTTAGGAATTAACGAAAATTGCATCACAGGAAATGCTTCTGATTTAGAAAAATTTGAAGCGTGGGCGAAAACTGTTCCTCATACGCTTCGAAATCCTTTATTTCACTGGACTCATTTAGAATTAAAACGATATTTTGGAATCGATGAATTATTGAACGAAAATAACGCAAAAGAAATTTTCGAGAATACTTCCGCTCAATTACAACAAGCAGATAAATCTTGTCAAGGTTTATTAAGTTTAGTAAATGCTGAAACGGTTTGCACAACTGAAGATCCGACAGATACGTTAGAATATCATATAACGTTAAATAAAAGCAATTTCAAGACAAAAGTTAGTACAGCTTTTCGACCAGATAAAGCGATTCTAATTGAAAATCAGGATTACAATTCTTACATCAATAAACTTTCTGAAGTTGTTGGTTTCGAAATTAATTCGTTCCAAAACTTGAAAGATGCGTTATATAATCGAATTGAAGCGTTTAATGCAATCGGTTGCAAAATTTGTGATCATGGTTTGAATAATATTTCTTACGTAGAATTTACTGATATTGAAATTAATACAATTTTCGAATCAAAAAGAAATAATCAACCGTTAAATCATACTCAAATCGAGCAATTCAAAACTGCCCTACTTCTATTTTTAGGGGAAACATATCACCAATTTGGATGGATTCAACAATATCATTTAGGCGCACTTCGCAATAACAATGCTCGTATGCATCGTATTTTAGGTCCTGATACAGGTTGGGATTCTATCGGAGATTTTAAACAAGCGGCTAATCTTTCTAAATTCTTAAATAGACTTGACGGAAATGATAAATTAACAAAGACAATCATCTATAATTTGAATCCAGCTGATAACGAAATTTTCGCAACAATGATTGGAAATTTCAATGATGGAAGCGTAAAAGGAAAAGTGCAATTTGGTTCGAGTTGGTGGTTTTTAGATCAAAAAGATGGAATCATCAAACAACTAAATGCCCTATCTAATATGGGGTTAATAAGTTGCTTTATTGGAATGTTAACAGATTCAAGAAGTTTCTTATCTTTCCCTAGGCATGAGTATTTCAGACGAGTAATCTGTAATTTATTCGGAGAAGAAATGGCAAATGGCGAATTACCAAATGATATTGAATTAGTTGGAAAAACAATATCAGATATCTGTTATTACAATGCAAAAGAATATTTTGATTTTTAGATTTATTTATGAGCAATAATATTTTGACTTTTGGAGAAGTTTTAATGAGAATTTCTCCATCAAATCATAAAACTTTGCAACAAAGTAAAGAAGTAGAATTCTTTTTTGGTGGAACAGAAATGAATGTTGCAGCTTCTTTGTCTACTTTTGGTTGTAAAACGCAACACGTCTCAAATGTTTCGAATGATTTTGTTGGAGATGCAGCTATTTCCTACATGAAAAGTCTAGGAATTGATGTTTCATTTATTAAAAAAAATGAACATCCACTTGGATTATATTTTTTAGAAGTTGGTTCTGATGTCAGACCAAGTCGTATCGCTTATAACCGATTAAATGGTTCTTTTTCAAATATAAAACCAAACGAAGTTGATTGGAATAAAGCCTTAGAAAATTGCAACTTTTTCCATTGGACAGGAATTACACCTGGAATTTCAGAATCTGCTTACGAAACGTTGAAGCAAGGTTTACAATTCGCTTATTTCAAAGGTATTCATATCACAACTGATCCTGCTTATAGAAGTAATTTATGGAATTACGGGAAGAAAGGACAAGATATTTTGAAAGAATTAATCGGATATTCAACCATTTTTATTGGTGGAGTGAATGAAATCAATGAAATTTTAGAAACAAATTTCTCAACGGATAAGAATGGATTTACTGAAGCATCTAAAACATTGATGAAAGAAATTCCGTCAATTCAAAAAGTATTTGATAAAGTTAGAATTGGAATTAATGCAAGTTCGCAAGCAACACAAGGTAGAGCTTGGATTAATAATGAATATTTAGAAACAGAAGAAATTCATATCAACCATGTCGTTGATAGAATTGGAACTGGCGATGCATTTGCTGCAGGTTTGATTTATGGTTTGATTAATCACGATGATCAATTTGCTTTAAATTTTGCAAACGCAGCTTGCGCAATGAAACATACTATTTTAGGTGACACAAATTTAGCTTCTGTTGATGATATTTTAGAGTTAGTTAATGGAAATTTTGGAGGAAGAATAAAAAGATAAAAATGGCACGATTTACAAGAATAGAAGTCGCTTTAAAAGCAAAAGAAACTGGAATTGTTCCTGTTTTTTACCATCAAGACATCGAAATTTCTAAAAAAATTATAAAAGCTTGTTACGATGGTGGCGCAAGATTATTTGAATTTACAAACAGAGGCGATTTTGCGCACGAAGTTTTTTCTGAATTAAATAAATATGCGGCAAAAGAATTACCCGAATTAATCTTAGGAATAGGCTCTGTTTTAGACGCACCAACAGCAGTATTATATCTTCAATTTGGAGCAAACTTTATTGTTGCCCCTTCTTTAAATCCTGAAGTAGCAAAAGTTTGTAACCGAAGAAAAGTAGCTTGGATGCCTGGTTGTGGATCTGTTTCGGAAATTTCTTTAGCAGAAGAATTAGGAGCAGAAATCGTTAAAATATTTCCTGCAACACAAGTTGGAGGACCAGATTTTATCAAAGCTATAAATGGACCAATGCCTTGGACGAATATTATGCCAAGCGGAGGTGTTATGCCTACAAAAGAAAGCATAACAAGCTGGATAAATGCTGGCGCTTATTGTGTTGGAATTGGATCACAATTGTTCACAAAAAATTCATCAAATGAATATGATTACTCTCAAATTGAACGAACAGTTGGAGAATCAATACAAATTTATAAAGAATTAAAAAATATATGATTTAAAGGAAGAAGTCAAAAATAATAAATCACAAAAACACACTAAATGAAGAACGAAACTTCCATTAAACCAAGTAATTTTAGATGGACTATTTGCAGTTTACTATTTGTTGCCACAACCATAAATTACTTAGATCGTCAAGTTTTATCATTAACTTGGAAAGATTACTTAGTTCCAGAGTTTCACTGGAATAATAATGACTACGGAAATATTACCGCACTTTTTTC
>NZ_DKSQ01000111.1:0-12006 GCF_002472765.1 Empedobacter sp. UBA7252 | reverse complement strand
TAGTGTTGTGCAACAAGCACATCGCATTAACAAAATAACGAGTTTCAACTAAATAAAAATCCTTGTCAAGGTTTAGAACTTTGACAAGGATTTTTTTATGTATCAATTAAAATAATAAAAACTGAACGGGTTTGATTAAATATCTAAAAACGAAAGATTACTCTTCCCATTCTTCTTTTATTTGTCGCGCTTCATAATCTGCAACCATTTCTGCTTCATAATCTACTTTTTCTCCTTTTGAGAATCGACGAATTGCACTATCGAATAATGAATAAACCACAGGAACAATAATTAAGGTTAGGAATAATGAGGAAACTAATCCACCGATAATAACCCATGCCAAACCGTTGTTCATCTCTGCTCCTGCTCCTTCTGCCAAAGCAATCGGAATCATACCAAAAACCATGGCGATAGTTGTCATCAAAATTGGACGAAGACGTGCATGATTGGCTTGTACCAAAGCATTGTGTGTTGTTTCTCCTGCTTCTTTTCTATGGTTTGTAAAATCGACTAATAAAATGGCATTTTTGCACACCAAACCAATCAACATAATCATTCCGAGAATCGTGAAGATATTCAACGAATTATTAGTTAAAGCTAAAACCACAAAGACTCCAATTAATGATAATGGAATAGAAAACAAAACCACGAAAGGATAAATAAACGAATCATACAAAGCAACCATCACCAAATAAACTAAAATAATTGCTGCTAATAATGCGTAACCTAATGTACCAAAACCTTCGGATTGATTTTCTTCATCTCCACCCCAAACATACGATACACCGGTTGGTTTTTTACTATCAATTTTTTGTAAACTATTTTTGAAATCAGTCACAATATCACCCGTTGTACGACCAACAGATTGCGCTTGCACAGTTACAGAAGGTGTTTTATCACGACGCTCTAAGAAACTTGGTCCAGAACTTTGTGTAACCGTTGCAAATTGATCCAAACGAATTTGTTGTCCTTTATCATTCATAAATATCAAACTACGAACATCATCGATATTCGAACGATTAAAATCATTGTACTGAATATTAATATCATATTCGTATTCACCCGCTCTAAATTTACCATCTGTATTTCCAGAGAAAGCAGTTTGCATCGTCAAACCAACTGTTTGTAAATTCAATCCTAAAGCAGCCATTTTATCACGGTCAACTTGCACATTAATTTCAGGATTTCCGGCTTCTGTCGTTAATTTCACTTCCGAAGAACCCTTAATTTGCTCTAATTCGTGTTTTGCTAATTCAGCAAATTTCATGGCGCTTTCTAAATTTGGACCTGTCACAACCAACGCTATTGGCGCTTGTTCCGCTCCAATTAAACCAACTGGAACAGTTTTAACCTTAGCACCAACTAATTCTTTTTCTAAATCGCGTTTTACTTTTGCCGCATAAATAAATGAATTGTCTTCACGCTCTGATTTATCATTTAAAATAACGTCTATTTCTGCTTTATAAGCTGTTGCTTGTGCTGCTCCAAATCCTTCAGAACTTTGACCAACAGTTGTAATCATATCAACAACTTCTTTTTTACCACGTAAAAATTTTTCTGCTTTTTGCGTCATAAAATTTGATTCCTCTATTGTTGCATCTTTTGGTAACTCTATTTGAACTAAGAATTCACCTTTATCTGTTTTAGGGAAGAATTCACCACCAATATATTTTCCTCCCATTAAAACTCCAATAACTGCAAATAAAACGATAAATACCCCAATAAAAACTCCAATTCTACGAACGGTAGATTTTAAACACCATTCTAACATATCAGAAATGAAGTGGGTAAATTTCATTAATTGTTTTTCGAACCAAAGAATAAATTTCTCAAAAATATTTTTCCCTGTGATATGTTCTAATTTCCCGAAACGAGAAGACAACCAAGGAACAATTGTAAATGACGACAATAAGGATAGTAAGGTTGCGATAACGACTGTCACACAAAACTGTGCAATAATATTCGCCACCAAACCTGTACTCATTGCAATTGGTAAGAATACCACGACAATTACCAACGTAATAGCTGTTACTGTAAATCCAATTTCTTTTGCCCCATCGTATGATGCTCTAATTTTCGATTTTCCCATCTCCATGTGACGGTAAATATTCTCTAAAACAACGATAGCATCATCCACTAAAATCCCTACAACAAGCGATAAACCAAGTAACGACATCAAGTTTAAGGTATACCCCATTAAGTACATTCCGATAAAAGTCGCAATTAACGATGCTGGAATAGAAACCATTACAATAAAAGCATTACGAATACTATGTAAAAATAAAAGCATTACAATTGCAACTAAAACAACTGCTAAAACTAAATCGAAAATAACGTGATCTGCCGCAGCCAATGTAAAATCAGACGTATCATTTACAATCTGAATTTTAAGTCCTTCTTTCTTATAATCTGTTTCAACTTTTTTGATGGTTTCTTTCATCAATTCAGAAACTGCAACCGCATTTGCATCTGATTGTTTTACAACCTGAACAATAATCGCTGAACTCTGATTAACACGTGCAATTTTTTCTACTTCTTTTTGAGAATCTTGCACAAAAGCAACTTCCGATAAACGAACTTGAATTCCATTATTCGAAGAAATTACCAAATTATTTAATTCATCAACTGATTTATATTTTCCAGAAAGACGAATAATTGTAGAGTTTTCACGTGTTTTTACACTTCCTGTTGGGAAATCTAAATTCGAAGTTAAGATTGCTTGCTGAACTTGAGGCACAGATAATCCATAACCTTTCAATTTCACAGGATCTAAACTTACCTGAATTTCACGTTCTTGTCCTCCAATCAAATTTACTTGCGCAACACCTGTCACACGCGATAAAACTGGTTCTATTTTTTTATCTAACAAATCATACAAATCTTTTTCTGTCAACTTATCAGACGTTACACCAGCTGTAATAATTGGTAAATCACTTAACGAGAATTTCGTCAAAGAAGGCGGATCTACATCATCAGGTAAATCTTTCTCAATGGCATTAATCTTACGTTGCGCATCATTCAACGCTAAATCTGCATTTGCATCAGAATTCAACGTCACCATTACAACTGATAAACTTTCATAAGATTTCGATTCTACTTTCTTTACATTTTCTAAGGCTGCAACCGCATCCTCTATCTTTTTGGTTACAGAATTTTCAACTTCGTTTGGAGAAGCTCCAGGATAAACCGTTGAAATCGTAACAACATTCGTTTCAAATTTTGGGATTAATTCGTATCCCATTTGCGTATAACTAAACAATCCTCCTAATGTTAAAATCGTGAATAACACGATAATCATTGTGGGACGTTTAATTGATATTTCTGCTATTTTCATGGAAAAACTACTCTTATTTTACAACTTTCACTTTCGTTCCATCTTTCAGATTAATCTGACCACTTGTCACGATTTCAGCTCCATCTTTAATTCCACTAATAATTTCAACTTCAGTTCCAACCGTTTTCCCAATCACAACTTTCGTTAATTTCGCTGTATTATTTTCAACCACGAAAACTTGTCCAGAACTAATTCCGTTAACAAAAGCATTCGCTGGAACAACCAATACATTTTTCCCTGCATTTACATCATCTTTTGTCGAGAAAACTGCCGTTCCGTACATACCAGCTTTTAAACCAGAATTATTCGAAACTTGAATTTCTACTGGAAAGTTTAATGAAGCATCTGCTTTAGGCGCAATAAAAGAAATTTTTCCTGCAAATTCTTGATCAGGAAAAACACTCGCCAATACTTTGATTGTTTGTCCCACTTTCAAATTCACAACTTCAGCTTCTGTTACTGTAACTTGTAATTTTAGTTTTGACACATTAACAATATCAAACATTTGCGAACCCGGTGCTACTACAGATCCTGGCTCTATGTAACGCTTGTTAATCACACCAGAAATAGTTGCTTTTACATTGGTATCACGAACACGTAAATTTTGTGCAGAAACCGCTGCTCTTGCATTTTTTAATTGCAAACGCGAATTATCCAATTGTTGCTTTGTTACTCCTCCAGTTTTGTACGCATTTTCGTAACGTTGATTATCTATAATCGCATTTTGAAGATTATTTTGTGCTTGAGTTACATCAACCTCAATTGCATCTTTTTTGATTGTTGCCAATGTTTGACCAACAGAAACATAACTACCTTCATCTACCAATACACGAACAATTCTTCCTGAAATTTCTGAAGGAAAACTCATTTCCTGAAATGGCGCAAATGTACCGTTTGACGTATAATCTGTATTTAAGCTTTCGTATTTTGCTTTAATTGTATTTACCACAACCTCATCGTTATTAGCATTTACAATCGCAACTTCCTTTTCTTGCTTCGCTTTGTTATTTTTGATTATGTAAACTGCTCCACCAATCAAGCCAGCAGCAATTAATATATAAAGTAAAGTTTTTACTGATTTCATAAATCGGTTCTATTATTGAATTAATGTTTTTAAGTCTCCTTTTGCTTTGATTAATGCTATTTCTGCAATTTTATATTCTAATAAAGCATTTGAGTAATTATTTCGAGCGTCTGTCAACGCATTTTCTGCGTCTAAAATTTCTGTCAAATTAGCTAAGCCTTGTTGATAATTATTTTGTGTATTTGCTAAAACTTTCTCCGCCAAACTCACGTTTTCTTCTTGAATATCGACACTTTTTAACGCATTTTCTATTTGCGCTTTCGCATTATGATATTCTAAACTCAACCCAAGTTTTGTATCATTCATTTGCTCTTCGATGTCCAACAAATCAATTTCAGCTTGATTAATTTTTGCTTTTGTAGCTCCTCCTGAAAAAATCGGAACTTTAACACTCAAACCTATCGAAGCCAAATCTGACCAGATGTAACTTTTCGACGTAATAAATTTTTCGCCAAAACCTTGCAATCCATAATTTCCAGCTAAACCAACTGTTGGATATAAATTCGCACGCTCGGCTTCTTTAGCAAAATCTAACAATTCTTTTTGTTTTGATAAAACTTTAAATTCTGTTCTATTTTCAACATCTATTTGATCTTCCAACAAAACTAAATTTGGCGCAATAGTTTCTACTGCTAAATTAATTGGTTTCTCAATTGTATAACCCATATAAAATTTCAATGCATTCTTGTTAATTTCTACTGCATTTACCAATTGTTGGCGAGATGAAGATATGTTATTTAATTGTACAACTATTCGGTCTAAATCAATAGGCTTTGCCAATCCATTATCCACTAAACTTTTGATAACATTGCGAACTTTATTCGTGTTTTCGTAACTTTTATCAATTGTTTTTAATTTTTCTTCTTGAATAAAAACTTGATAATACGCATTCGCTACACGCTCAATAATTTGTTCGTCAGTTAAATCTGCATTTACCTGATAAAATTCGCGTGTTGTTTTCGCGGCTTTCAAACCTGTAAAAACACGTTGATCGAACAATGTTTGGTTTACCGTTACACCCAAACTCGAATTCCATGGTTGTCCCATTTTGATCACAGTTGTTTGTCCTCCCATTGTCAACGCCATTTCTTGTACAATTGGATTATATTGCAAACCTCCATTGGCATTTACCTGAGGCAAAGCTCCTGCTCTAGCTTCATCAATTTTGTATTCGGCTTTTTTGATTGCCAAATCTGCTCGTTTAGCATCTGCTTTATTTTCTAACGCAAAATTTACCGCATCTTTAAGTGCAATAACTTCTTGAGCATTAGCTGAACTTATCAATGCTACAATCGCTATAGAAAGTAATGGTTTTAATCTTTTCATTGATATATTAATTGTTAAAAAGTGTATTGAGAATAATTTCTTTTCGATCAGAAAGAATACGTTTAAAATCTTTGTCACTCAATTTCAAATCCAATTGAAGAAGTGGACGAATTGTAAACGGATAATTTACCAAGGAAATCATGTTTAACAAAAACTGAAGTGGTTCCATCTTTTTTATCGTTCCTTTTTCCATTTCTTCCTCTAATCTTTCGTAAAAAACATTTACAACGACATCTAAATCATCTTTCATTAACTTTGAACACATTGTATTATTTTTATTCATTTCGGTAACGATATAAGTTTCCAAATATGGATATTTGATTGATGTTGCAATAGAATCCTCTATAAATTCGCCAATCATTTCTTTGATATCACGATTTCTATCAAAAATAGCACGCGATTTTTCATTACTTACTCGCGTAGCTTCTTCGTAAATAATACTAATTAAATTGTTTCGCGATCTGAAATAATAATTAATCAACGTTCTATTCACTTTCGCTTCATCAGCTATTTCTTGCGTTGTTGCATGAAATCTACCTTCACCAAAAAACATTCTTTTCGCTGTTTCTTTGATCAATTCTTCTGTATCGTCTTTCATATCTGTGCGGCTTTTTTATTTTGACAAAATTGTCAAACAAAATTATTAATATATTTCGTTAATCCAAATAGTTAAACATTATTTTTAAAAAAATTGAAGAAAATCATAAAGATTACCGAACTGATTATCCGTAAATTTGCTTGATGAAAGAACAATATGATTTGATAATTGTAGGTGCTGGGCCAATTGGTTTGGCTTGTGCAATAGAAGCGAAAAGAAACAATCTTTCTTATTTAATTATTGAAAAAGGTGCTTTAACAAATAGTTTGTACAACTATCCTTTGTATATGACATTTTTTTCGACTGCCGAACGATTAGAAATTGGAGAAATTCCGTTCAATTGTATTGCGCCAAAACCTGGTCGACAAGAGGCGTTAGAATATTATCGAAACATTCATAAATATTTCAAATTCAATCTAAATCTATACGAAGAAGTTGAAACGATTAATAAAGTTGAAACAAATCATTTCGAAGTTAAAACATCAAAAAATAACTATTCAACTAACAATATAGTCCTTGCAACTGGTTTTTATGACATTCCAAACTTAATGAATATTGAAGGTGAAAATTTGCCAAAAGTTCATCATTATTACAAGGAAGCTCACCCTTATTCTTTTCAGAACGTAGTGGTTGTTGGAGCGAATAATTCTTCTGTTGATGCAGCTTTAGAATGTTATCGAAAAGGTGCAAATGTAACAATGGTGATTCGCGGAGAAGGTTTTACGCATCGACTAAAATATTGGGTTCGTCCAGATATCGAAAATCGAATTGCAGAAGGAAGTATCAAAGCTTATTTCAACTCGAATATTACTTCTATTGACGAAAATCAAGTTCATATCAAAACACCAGAAGGTGATATTTCAATTGAAAATGATACCGTTTTAGCTTTAACTGGTTATCATCCAAATTTCAATTTTTTGGAGAACTGTGGAATAACTTTCAGTGATGATGAATTGAAAACACCAACTTACAATCCCGAAACAATGGAAACAAATGTGGATGGTTTATATTTGGCAGGCGTTGTTTGTGGTGGTATGTTGACAAATATTTGGTTTATTGAAAATTCGCGCGTACATGCACAGCAAATTGTTGAGGCAATTTTAGCAAAAAATAATAAATAAAAGTTTCTGTATTAATCAGAAAATAAAAATAAAAATAAAAATAACATGAAAGACCTTTTCGGACAGGCAATTTTAGATTATCAAACCAATCATTCGCCCGAAGATCTCTATACCGAAACATCAATTTCAGAGTTAGATGTGATGCCAATTGATTATCTTTTTCGAGAGTATGATGACATGCCTCCTCTAGAGCAAAAAGCACTTGATTTGTCAAAAGGAAAAATATTGGATGTTGGTTGTGGAGCAGGTTCTCATTCACTTTATTTGCAAGAAAAAAGTTCAGATGTTTTAGCGATTGATATTTCTCCAAAAGCGATTGAAGCTTGTTTGTTGAGAGGAATTAAAAATGCAAAAGTTCAGAATTTCCTTGAAATCAATGAAGCTGAGAAATTTGATACGATTCTATTTTTGATGAACGGAACTGGAATTTTTCAGAATTTAGTTTTAATTAATGTTTTCTTGGATAAAATCAAAAATTTATTAACCGAGAATGGTCAAGTTTTGATTGATGGAACCGACATTATTTATATGTTTGATGAAGACGAAGATGGTGGAAAATGGATTCCGAGTAATGGAAATTACTATGGTGAATTAGATTTTACGGTTCATTATAAAGGCGAGCAAGAAGAACCTATTCAATGGTTGTATTTGGATTTTGACACGTTAAAAAATGCGTGCGAATATCATAAACTAAAATGTACAAAAATAAAAACCGAAGGAGATTCTTATTTAGCAAAAATTACTTTGTAAAATATCGTTTCGATAATAAAATACAAACTCATTAGTTCATTAGAATTAGTGAGTTTTTTTTTATTCTCAAACAAAATTGATAATGATATAAAGTTAATCAATAGTTGAACAATTAATTATCTTTTAAAAAATTCTTAAATTAGTGGAGATTAAACGCAATTTATGGAAGAACACTTGCCAAAACTCATTACCGATCTTGGATTAATTCTATGTGTAGGCGCTGTGACGACGCTTATTTTCAAACGCATCAACCAACCTCTTGTTTTAGGTTATATTATTGCTGGTTTTTTGGTTGGACCGCATTTCGAATATATTCCGTCCGTTGCAGAAGAACATAATGTGGAGATTTGGGCGAAGATTGGTGTTATATTTTTGCTTTTTAGTCTTGGTCTCGAATTTAGTTTCAAAAAATTACTCAATGTTGGTGGTTCTGCCTCCATCACTGCGATTGTCGAAATCATTTGTATTGTAACCGTTGGTTATTTTGTTGGTCGATTTATGAATTGGTCGACAATGGATAGTATTTTCCTCGGCGGTTTATTAGCAAGTTCCTCTACAACCATTATTATTAGAGCATTTGATGAATTAGGATTGAAACGAAAGAAATTCGCGAATGTCGTTTTCGGAATTTTAATTGTAGAAGATATTGTGGTCATTTTATTAATGGTTATGCTTTCTACTATGGCGGTTAGCCAGCATTTTAACGGAGCAGAAATGATTAATTCTTTCGTTAAATTAGGTTTCTTTTTAGCGGTTTGGTTTATTGGAGGAATTTTTATTATTCCAACTTTTTTACGTTCAATTAAGAACTATTTAGATGATGAAACTTTACTAATTATCTCAATTGGGTTATGTCTTGGAATGGTTTATATCGCGGATAGTGCTGGGTTTTCTATAGAATTAGGTGCATTTGTAATGGGGTCTATTCTAGCTGAAACTGTTTATGCAGAAAAAATCGAACATAATTTTCAATCTGTAAAAAATTTATTTGCTACAATCTTCTTTATTTCTATTGGAATGATGATTGATCCTGTTTCAATGTACGAACACAAATGGGCAATTTTAATTGTAACATTGCTGACGATTTTTGGAAAGTTAATTTTTACCACTTTAGGTGCTATAATTTCAGGACAACCGCTAAAACAGTCCGTACAAGTAGGAATGAGTATGGCACAAATTGGTGAATTTGCTTTCATCGTTGCTGGTTTGGGACTTTCTCTTGGCGTAACAAGCGACTTCTTATTTCCTGTTGCAGTCGGTGTTTCGGCAATTACAACATTTACTACACCTTATTTAATAAAATCATCTGACAAAGTTTATACTTTATTGGAAAAAGTTCTTCCACAAAAATTTATTCAAGGTGTTGAAAATTATTCATCTGATACACAACACATTCAAAACGAAAATAAATGGAATAAAATCATCAAACAAACAGTTTCTACAATTTTTATCAATGGAATAATCATTATCGCAATCACATTGATTATCAAAAGCTACGTTTTATTCTTATTAACCGATTGGTTTACCTATTTTGGCGCAAGTTTGGTTAGCCTTACATTGACATTTGTATTGTGTATTCCATTTATTTGGGCAATTATTGGAAATCGACCAAAAAGAGAAATTATTGGAGAGTTTTGGGATGAATCTAATTATAATCGTGCACCAATTATCGCGATTATTTCTATCCGTTTAACTTTAGTTGTAGTTGCTGTAATTTTTATTTATAATCAATTTTTTTCAAGCACAATTGCCTCAATTGTATTAGTTATTGGATTATTGATTACAATGTATTTTCTTTCAAAATATTTCAATCAATTTTACAATTATATTCAAACAAAATTCATTTATAACTTAAATGAACGTGAAATTTTGACTAAAAAAATTGAAGAGAAAAAGAAACAAGATAAATTTCAATATACTTGGGATAACACGCATATTTCGGATATGATTGTTCCGCAAAATGCCAATTTTATTGGTGTTTTTTTGGGTGAATTGGATTGGCGAACAAAATTTCAGATCAATATTGCCTATATCAAACGTGGCGATCGAATTATTCAGACTCCAAATTCTGAATCAGTTTTATATCCTTTCGATAAAATTGGAATTATTGGAACGGATGAACATATTCAACGATTTGAGAAGTATTTGCAAATTATTGGTGAAACTCCTCCAGAAAATAATGATCTTAAAAATACAGATAATTTTACGTTGGATAAAGTAGTTATTCCGAATGATTTTTGTGTTTTGGAGCATAAATCGATTGGCTGGGTAAAAGATACGGCAAAAGGAATTGTGGTTTCGATAGAGCGCGATGGAAAAATGATTCACAATCCTGATCGAAATGTACCAATTGAATTGGGCGATTATTTGACAATTGTTGCCGATAAGAAAAACTTAAAAAACTTTATTCAAGAGTATCATTTAAAATAAAGCGAGTAATTTTGCAAGATGCAGCGTAAGATTATTCACATCGATATGGACGCTTTTTATGCTTCTGTTGAACAACGAGATTTCCCCGAATTAAGAGGGAAATGCATTGCTGTTGGCGGAAATGAAGAACGTGGTGTGATTGCTACCGCTAGTTACGAAGCTAGAAAATATGGCGTCGGCTCTGCAATGTCTTCTGTTGTTGCAAAACGCAAATGTCCACATTTGATATTTGTAAAACCTCGATTTCAAGTTTATAAAGAAGTTTCGAATCAAATTCGTGAAATATTTCTTGAATATACTGATTTGGTTGAACCTTTATCTTTGGATGAAGCTTTTTTGGATGTAACAATTAACCATAAAGACATCGAAATCGCCACAGATATTGCAAACGAAATCAAACAAAAAATAAAGGAACGAACAGATTTGACTGCTTCTGCAGGTGTTTCTTTCAATAAATTTTTAGCTAAAATTGCTTCGGATTATAACAAACCTGATGGACTTTATGTGATTACGCCTAAAATGTCTGAAAATTTTATTGATCAATTACCAATCAAAAAATTTCATGGAATTGGAAAAGTAACTGCCGAACGTATGCAAATGATGGGCATTCATACAGGTTTGGACTTGAAAAACCTAGAATTAGAAAAACTGTTACGGGAATTCGGGAAATCAGGTAAATACTATTACAATATTGTTAGAGGATTAGATTTTAGAGAGGTCAACCCTACTCGATTGCGAAAATCATCTG
The DNA here is from genome assembly GCF_002472765.1 of Empedobacter sp. UBA7252. NCBI lineage: Bacteria > Pseudomonadati > Bacteroidota > Flavobacteriia > Flavobacteriales > Weeksellaceae > Empedobacter > Empedobacter sp. UBA7252. The sequence goes on along the minus strand of NZ_DKSQ01000111.1, from coordinate 615 downwards.
GTTCAGAAACAACTTTTAGCAAAGATTTAGAAACATTAGAAGAAATGCAAATTGCTTTATTTCCACTAATAGAAGATGTTTGGAACTTTTCTTTAAAAACATCAATTTATGGAAGAACAATTACTGTAAAAATAAAACACAATGATTTTTCGGTTACTACAAAAAGTAAATCAGCATCATTTCCAGTTAAAAATAGAGAACTTTTTGATCTTATTTGTTATGATTTATTAAGTGAAGGTTACTCCTTAGAAAAACCAGTTCGACTATTAGGTGTTGCTATCTCTAATTTATCCAATAATCAAAAAAAATTCGGAACTCAACTAGAAATTCCATTTAGAGAAACTATATAAAATCTTCAATATAATTTATCTTTAATAAGATATGACAAAATCAACTTTTACCATTGTTTATCAAACAAAAGTATGTTCTAATAAATTAATAAAATATGGTAAAACGAGGAACGGCAAACAACGTTATAAACGAGCTAATTATAAATTGTAATATTTTTTAAGTAAAAAAAACTAATATTTTAGATTTTTAAAAACATTATTATAACTTAAATCATATCCTAATTTTTGTATATTAGCATTAGAGTTGTAATCTTCCCCTTGTTAA
>NZ_DKSQ01000002.1:25214-104678 GCF_002472765.1 Empedobacter sp. UBA7252 | reverse complement strand
TTAACAAGGGGAAGATTACAAACTATAATAAGTCCAGAAATTAAAAAATAATTGAAAGAGCTATATCCTATTAATATAAAAAAGAAATAGGCAACTACTGAAATTAATGTGACAATTTTCCTTAGAGCACCATCTTCCATTGAAGGAATAAAATGGGTATTAAATATTATCATTATAAAAACTCGTCTTCATCATCAAAATCATCTTCCATTTCGTCGTCGTCAGGAGGATAATCTTCGATAAAAACTTTGAATAATCTTGGACAAATGATTTGCAAATTGGTTAAATTTTCGTCATCCCAATCAAACTCAGGTTTTGGAGATTTTTCGGTATAAAATTTAAAACATTCTTTGTCTACAAAGTCAATAATTTTGTGTTCGAATTTTTCATAGAAAACATTATCAGCGATTAAATGAAAATCTTCAAACTCATATAAATCATCTTCGTTGAAGCCTTCGTTAAAATAATCAGCTAAATTATCAGGATTCAAAATTGCCTTTTCAAACAATTCTTGTCCTTGCGAAATAATCCAATTTTTGAAATAATAGAAATGTGTTGGATCTGTATCATCATTCATAATACAAGCTGCACACCATATTTCAGGCGAATGTAATGAATAGGAGTAGAACTCTAATCGAAGTTGAAAACCAATAATATCCTCGGCAGTTAGATCTTCTAATTCTTGTTCCAAAGCCTTTTCTTGATCTTGCAAATTATTGGCATTGAGCAAAGAATTTTCTATAATTTGCCAAAACAAATCTTCTTCGAGCATACGCGAAATGCGCTCTGAGGGAAGGGTTGAAGAGTTAAACAAATCATCTAAAAAATCCATATTTCTACTTTTTAGTTTGTATTTAGTTGGTTTTGATTCGTAAAAAATTATCTAACGTTTTATTTCTTAAACCTTTAATTGATAAAACATTTTAATAAAATCTTTTTATAATTTATAAATAAAATATGATGAAACCTATTAATTTTTAAACTATTTACAATTTTTAAGGTAATTGTTTGATTTTGTTTAAACTAAAAAATGTCTAATTCGAAGTGGAATTAGACTTTTTGGTTTTAAATATTTTACTCAATAATATGCGGAACAAAACGACTTTTATCGGTTGTAATAAATTGGTCACTTTCGCGGAACGTAATTCCACACGATTCTTGCCCAATAATCCAACTTCCGATAATGGTATAACCTGTTTCTTCGTGATGTAAATTAGCCAAAGCTTGATAAATAAAACCTTCTTCGCCATATTCGCCAGAAGTTTGCTCCGAAATAGCTCCACTTTTTACAACTTCTACATTTGCGCCTTCACGAGATAACAATGGTTTTTTGACATAATTCTTCATCTCTTTTGGTGAATCTGTATAAGCTTCTAATAATAATGGATGATCTGGATACAATTCCCATAAAATTGGTAAAATAGCTTTGTTCGAAAGAATCATTTTCCAAGCTGGTTCTATCCAATTTGCGTTGATTTCATCATTTTTGATGTTGTATGCAAACAACTCGTTCATCATCCATTCCCACGGATAAAGTTTGAAAATATCTGTAATTGGTTCTTCTTCTAAATCAACAAAATTGACATTATTCCAACCGATTTCGTCTACATAAATTAATTTGGTATTAATTCCGGCTTGTATCGCACAATCTCTGATATATTCGATATTCGTCAAATCTTCTAACGATTCTCTCACGCAAGAAAAATGCAAGGTTTCACCTTTCAAATAAGGTTTTAACATTTTCCATGTTTCAATTAATTTATCGTGAACAGAATTGAATTGATCTTTTGTTTCTCCAAAATAATTTTCCATCCAAAACCATTGTACAACACCACATTCAAACAACGAAGTAGGTGTATCAGCATTGAATTCTAACATTTTCAATTGATCATTATCGTAAGCAAAATCAAAACGTCCATAAATACTTGGCGCATCATTTTCCCATGTATCAATCAAATAAGGTTGAATAAATTTTGGAATTTTAAATTCGTCCAAACGATTATTTTGAATCACATGTTCGACAGCATTCAAGCACATTTCCCACAATTCGTTTGTCGCTTCAAAGATTTTATCCGCTTCTTTTTCCGAAATAGAATAGTAATAATCTTCTACCCAATAGGTTTGTTTATTTTCGTCTGTATGATAGCCAAAGCCAATATTTTCTAACCTTTCTTGCCAGTTTTCGTCAGCTTTTATTCTTTTTAATTGCATAAAATTTGTTTAAGATGAAACTGAACGAGAAGAAGCAGATTTTCCGAATCCACCGCGAACAGTTTGACTTTTATACGCTTGCGCTTTTGCTGCGTTTGTTCCGACGTTAGACTGTTGATGCAAACCTTGACTTGCATAGCCCATTCCGCTGCCAGTTAAGCTACGAAAAGCCATAAACCAAAGCAACGAACTTCCCATTCCACCGTGATGCGAACCACCAGAATGAGATGCATAATTTGACGTAACATCTGTGTAAGGAGCAGTAGAATCTGCACGCATATATACCTTTTGTGCATTGTTCGTAACAGGCGCTTCTTCACGATTCATACACGAACTAAGAACCGAAGAAATTAACACTAAAGTCACGACTTTACTTGCTCTTTTTTCTCTTTTATTCATGATAGATTATTGAATGGTTACGTAAATAGGAATTTTGGTAGAATCGGTAGGTGTATATTGTTTGTGCGTAATCAAAGTATCTACTTTTTCTGCAATCATCAAATCGTTTGACCAAATTTTTTGTTTGGTAATATGTAAAACAGAGTCGCCTTTAGTTTCGGTTGTCAATACAACTTCGCGAGCCGATTTTTTATCAATTTGTTCTAAATTTTGATTTTCGTTTTGATTAGATTGACACGCAAAAAAAGTTGTCAATGGTAGTGTTACTAAAAGTATTTTTTTCATGTTTCTTAGACTTCTAACAAAGTTACATTATTTCACAAAAAAAGCATAATTCAGAATTTCTGAATTATGCTTTTTGAAAAAGTATAGTCTTATTATTTATTATTCTAATGATTCAAAACTAATAATTCTTCTTTTTTCATAGAACCTGTTTGTTTCAATCTTGTATGCCAAGAGAACGCTTCTTCTAAGATATGTGGCGTTTGACCACCTCTTTCTGCACAAGCTCTTTCGAAATAAGATAATAATTCACCTTTATAATCTGGATGAACACAGTTGTTGATAATTTCGATTGCTCTTTCGCGTGGTGCTAAACCTCTTAAATCGGCTAAACCTTGCTCTGTAACAATAATATCTACATCATGTTCTGTGTGATCGTGATGAGAAACCATCGGAACGATAGAAGAAATATTTCCACCTTTTGCGATAGAAGCAGTAACAAAGATTGAGATAAATGCATTACGAGCAAAATCTCCAGAACCTCCAATACCATTCATCATGTGTGTACCAGAAACATGAGTTGAGTTTACGTTACCATAAATATCACACTCTAAAGATGTATTGATTCCAATAATTCCTAAACGACGAATAACTTCGGCTGAGTTAGAAATAGATTGAGGACGTAAAACAATTTTATCTTTATAATTGTCGATGTTTCCTATAACACGGTCATAACATTCTTGAGAAACTGTCATAGAAGATGCCGAAGCAAACTTCATTTTTCCAGAATCAATTAAGTCAAATGTAGAATCTTGTAAAACTTCTGAGTACATTACTAAATCTTCAAAATCAGAATGTTCTAAACCACCTAAAACAGCGTTTGCAACTTTACCAATACCACATTGTAATGGCATTAATGATTTTGTAAGACGACCTTCTTCAACTTCATTTTCGAAGAATTTCACAATGTTTTGAGCAATTGCAGCAGTCGCTTCATCAGCTGGTTGAATGTCTCCTGGAGCATCTTGAATGTCGTGAAAAACAATTCCAACAATTTTAGAAGGATCTACTTTTATTGTTTCTGTTCCAATTTTTGTATCACAAGCAGTGATGTTAATTGGTGTACGTTTTCCATATTCTTCTACACTATAAATATCGTGAATACCTTTTATATTTGTAGGGATAGACGTGTTAATCTCAATGATTAATTTGTCTGCATTTGCAGCAATTTCAGCATTATTACCGATAGAAGTTGTAGGTACTAAAGAACCATCTTCTAAAATTTCAGCAACTTCTAAAACACCTAAATTAATTTTAAATTGTCCATCTAAAATATGTTCAGCAGTTTCTCCTAAATGCTGATCGATAAATAAAACATTACCTGCATTTATATTTTTACGCATTACAGTGTCTACTTGGAATGGTAAACGTTTTTTTAATGCTCCACTTTCTACTAAAGCTGCGTCTGTACCATGTCCTAATGAAGCTCCTGTTACTAAAGTGATTTTTAAATTTTCAGATTTGGCACGCTCCGCAACAGCTTTTAATACAACTTTTGTATCGCCTCCTCTTGTAAAACCACTAGAACCAACAGTCATTCCATCTTCAAAAAATTTGGCAGACTCCTCTGCTGTCATTACTTTTGACTGTAAGTTAGTTAATTTTATTCTTTCCAACATAATGCAACTTTTTCTTTCTAATACTATTCAATAATTGTTCCCTTCTGAACGAAGGGAATTACAAATATTGGATTAATTAATAAAAAGTTAATATTAAAAATAGTCAAATAATTATCTATTTCGGACATTTTTATTTGTGTACATTATACATCATATCAAATAAATTATTATATTAGTTCGCAGATTAAAGAAACTATGAATATACATTTGGATAATAAGTTCGAAACACGATATTACCTAACCGAAATTGACAAATTACCAACCTCAATTTTCTGTTACCATAAGGAAATTTCGGAAGCATACGTGGTAGAACATAAACATAACAAAGCGCAATTTCTTTATTGTGAGGGAGGAATAGTTTATGTAAAAATAGGAAAAGATACTTTTTATTTACCTGCAAGACACTATATGTGGATACCGCCTCATGTGGAACATAGTATACACCCAAATACACCAGAGGTGATTATGAGAAATTTATATTTCCCTATTAATGAAAGTGATAATTCGTTTTATAAAAAAGTAGGAATCTATCCTGCTGATGGATTGTTGTTAGAGCTTTTATTATTTTCTAACCAATGGAAAGGAGATATTGTTCCAGAAAACAGAAGCGAATATGTAATTGCACAAGCTTTTAAAGAAATATTACCTAAAGTAAGCAAAAGTAGTTTACGATTAGCTCTTCCATTACCACACGACGAACGTCTGAAAAAAATCGTTCAATTCTTAGATGATAATATGGATTCTTCGATTACAATGAAGAAAATTACAGCCGAATTCGGTTTCTCTGAACGATCATTATCACGATTATTCCAAAAAGATTTGAATATGACATTTGTTCAATATTTCACTATTTTAAGAATGTTACGCGCTTTACAATTGTTAATTGATAATACGTATTCAATCAGTGAAATTTCGACAATGGTTGGTTACAATAGTTTACCAACATTTAGTAATACATTCCAAAAAGTAATTGGAGTTCGTCCAACAGATTACTCAAAGAAAAAAGATATATTATAAATTAAGGTATGAAAATTTATCAAGTAAGTGGATTAGGCGCAAACGCAAATGCTTTTCGAAATCTACGCTTGGAACAAGATTTTGAGCAAGTTTATATTCCTTGGTTAGATCCAGAGAAAGATGAAACTTTGGCTCATTATACCGAAAGATTATTAGATAAAATAAATCCCACAGAAGATTTTCTTTTGATGGGATTATCTTTTGGTGGAATAATTGTGCAGGAAATGAATCGTTTTATTAATCCAAAACATACATTTCTGATTTCGACAGTGAAGAATAGGGCAGAGCTTCCGAAGTTATTTCGATTCTCGGCTTCTATTAATGCACATAAAATAATTCCGATGAGTTTCTTAACTTCGGATCGGACATTTTCGTACATGATGATGCGAAAATTATATTATACTGATCGAGAAAAAGATAATATTGACGATATTTTTGAGTTTCGAAACAAAGAATATTTAAGTTGGTCGATTCATAAGATTGTAAACTGGGAACATTCTACAGCTTATCATGAAGAAAATATTACACATATTCATGGTACAAAAGATATTGTTTTTCCGATTGAATATATCAAAGATGCAATACAAATAGAAGGCGGAACACATATTATGGTGATGCAAAAGCCAAAATTAGTGAGCGATGAAATAAATAAAGTATTAATCACTTTATAACTAAAAAAAGCTTGAACATTTGTTCAAGCTTTTCTGATTTTATACTTCTTCTGTTGTATTTTCTTCTTCAAAATAGCTTTTTTCTAAAGCGAAATTTTCAGCATTGATGACATCAAATTCGCCAATTTTTGTACGACGAAGTGCTGTTAAATATCCACCAGAATTGACTGCTTTTCCAAAATCAAAAGCCAAAGAACGAATGTAGGTTCCTTTGCTACAATTCACTTCAAAATCGACAAAAGGTAAATCTATTTTTGTAATTTTAAAATCGTGAATCGTTATTTTACGTGCTTTACGTTCTATTTCTTGACCTTCGCGAGCTAATTCATATAAACGTTTTCCATCTACTTTTACCGCTGAATGCATTGGCGGAAATTGTTCAATTTCTCCAACAAATTGTTTTGTTGCTTCGCGAATAATTTCTTCTGTGATATGATTTGTCGGAAAAGTTTCATTTTCTTCCGATTCTAAATCATAGGTAGGCGTTGTAACACCTAATTTAATTGTACCAGTATAAGTCTTTTCTTGCGCCTGAAATTCATCAATGCGTTTTGTCCATTTCCCTGTACAAACCAATAAAAGTCCAGTAGCTTTTGGATCTAAAGTCCCAGCATGTCCAACTTTTATTTTCTTTAAGTTATATGCTTTTCTAATGTTCCAACGAATCTTATTTACAACATCAAAAGATGTCCAATCAAGTGGTTTATCAATCAAAAAAACGTGACCTTCTTGTATTTTTTCTACATTCATCTTATTTGTGCTGAATCATTGTAGTTTCTACTGAAGCGGCATTGTCTTTTTCTGCTTGTGTTGGAGAATTATATGAGAAATAAATCAATAAAATAATTCCGATGATTATTCTGTACCACCCCCAAAATTTGAAACCATATTTTGTTAAAACTGCGATAAATGTTTTCACTGCGATTAATGCTACAATAAATGCTACAACATTTCCAATTAAGAATAATATAATATGGTTTTGATCTTGTAAAATCATTTCATAACCTTTCATTGGTGTTGCAGTATCTTCTCCCCAAGTTTTAACAAAAATAGAATAAACTGTAACCGCTAACATTGTCGGAACCGCTAAAAAGAATGAAAATTCTGCAGCTGCTTTACGCGATAAACCTTGTGTCATACCACCAATAATAGAAGCGGCAGAACGAGAAGTTCCAGGCATCATCGCCAAACATTGCCAAAAACCAATGATAATTGCTTGTTTTAATGTGATGTCTTTTTCATCATTAATTTTAGGATTTTTGAACCATTTATCTACAAATAATAAAATGATTCCTCCGAAAACTAACATTCCAGAAATAGCAACTTGATTTCCTAAAACAGCCTCGATTTTATCATCGAATAGTTTTCCTAAAATAAGTGCAGGAACAACCGCACAAGCTAATTTGATATAAAAATTGAAATTGAAATTTTTGAAGTCAAAGAATTTTTTCCAATATAAAACTACGATTGATAAAATTGCTCCAAATTGTATCGAAACTTGAAACATTTTTAAGAATTCGCTTTCTGGCATTCCCATCAAAGCTGCTGTGAATCCCATGTGTGCTGTAGAAGAAATTGGTAAATATTCGGTAAGACCTTCTATTATAGCAATTATAATTGCTTGTAAAGTATTCATTATTTTTCTTTATTCGGATTGATTAAAATGGCATAAATCTCGACGATGAAACCAACGACAACTAAAAATGGCGCTAATCTAATTCTACGAAAAGAATAGATTTCGTCGTTCCAATAATTTGCATCCCACGTTCCATCTGGTCTTGTGTTGGCATCGTGTCCTGTCATTAATAAAAATCCAAGACCAATTAGTGCAACACCAATTGCCATGAAAATGTAATTTCTTTTTCCGAATAAAAAAGTAAAACCAGCATCATTTGTAGATGCTGATTTTTTTGTTGTATCGATAGAATTTGATTTCATTAATAAAGTTGATCAGTTTTTAATCTTAAATAACGCCATGCAGCAAACAATGTACTAAATACGGCAATGACAACTCCAATTCCAATTAAAATAATAATAAGTGGAGTGAAGCTTGGGTTCCAAAGTACTAAACCAACTTTTGTTGCTAAAATGTACCATAAGAAACCTAATCCTACAGCTGCAATAAATGCTGCTAAGAAACCTAAAACTGCGGCTTCTATCAAGAAAGGTTTTACAATGAAACGTCTACGCGCTCCAACTAATTGCATTGTTTTGATGCTGAAACGTTTTGCGTATATTTTCAGACGAATAGAGTTGTTGATTAATACAACAACGATTACCAAGAAGATAACAGCAAAAATCATAATCCAGAATGTAATTTTATTGATGCTGTGGTAAATCGTTACCATCGCTTCTTTGTCACTTTTTACTTCGTCTACAATCGGATTTTTAGCCAATACCTTATTAATAGAATCAATTTGTTCAACAGATTGTATTAATGCAGGATTCAATGTAATTTGAACTGATGCAGGGAAAATACTTTCTTCGAAGAAATCGCTACCATCCGTACCCAAATCTTTTTTCGCAATTTTAGCTGCATCCTCTTTGCTGATATACTGTGTAGCTTCAACAAAAGGATACTTCACTTTCAACGAATCGATATAAGATTTTTGTAAATCAAGCTCCTTATCTTTTAATTTTGGATCTTCGACATCTTTAAAATATGCCTCGATTTTTAACTCTCTTTTTAGATGTTCTGCGTAACTTTGTGCATTAATGACAATTAAGCCGAAAATACCTAATAGAAATAAAACAAGCGAAATACTAATCACAACAGTGATGTTAGAAGATCGCAGTCTTTTTTTCTCAAATTTATCGTTCGTTTTTGACATTTGGGTTAATTTTGGGGCTAAGATAAAAAAAACTTATTTCGCAAGAAAGATATTCCGTATATATTCTACGGTAAGTTGGTTAAAGAAAACTTAAAATTTAGAATTTTTGAAAGTAAAAGCTAAAAAACATTTAGGTCAGCATTTTTTGAATGATGAAAATATTGCACGAGACATCGCCGAAGGGTTAACTTGGGAAGGTTATGATCGTGTCTTAGAAATTGGTCCAGGAATGGGCGTGTTGACAAAATATATTTTACAAGCAAAGAAAAATATAGAGGTTGTGGAGATTGATACAGAATCAGTCGAATATTTAAAAGAATATTATCAACCATTTTACCCAGGATTTAAAATTCATTCCGAAGATTTCTTGAAAATGGACTTTTCATCAAAGTTTGATGAACAAATTGCTATTTTAGGAAATTTTCCGTATAATATATCTTCGCAAATTATTTTTAAAGCTTTAGAAGAGCGTTACACTGTTCCCGAAGTTTGTGGAATGTTTCAGAAAGAAGTTGCCGAACGTATTGCATCAAAAAAAGGTACAAAAGATTATGGTATACTTTCTGTTTTAGCTCAAGCGTATTATCATTGTGAATATTTGTTCACTGTTCCAGAACACGTTTTTACACCACCACCAAAGGTGAAATCGGGCGTTATTATTATGAAACGCTACCGAACAGAAATTGAAGGAGTTGAACAGAAACGATTTTTTCAAGTGGTAAAAGCTGGTTTTGGACAAAGAAGAAAAACGCTTCGTAATTCGTTGAAGGCTTTGGGTATTCCTGAGGATTTAAACGATCACGAGTTTTTGAATATGCGCGCAGAACAATTATCTGTCGAAGATTTTATTGAGTTAACGAAAAGAATGAAATAGATTATGGAGGTAAAAATTACAAAAGATTTTATTGAACATTTAAACGAAAGTATTAATCAGCAAAATGCAAAAGCAGTTAAGGAGATGTTGCAAGATTTGCACCCTGCTGATATTGCTGAATTGTTTGATGAGCTTTCGACCAAAGAACAGTCTTTTGTAATTGATTTACTCGATAATGAAATTTCTGCTGATATCCTTCTTGAATTAGAAGAAGATGATCGACGTAAATTCCTGAAAACGCTTACTGCAAAAGAAATTGCCGAAGATGTCATCAATGAGATGGATACCGATGATGCAGTTGACGTTATCAATGAACTTTCTGATGAAAAGAAAGATGAGGTAATTGCACAATTAGAAGACCAAGAACATGCCCGTGAAATTGTAGATCTTTTGCGCTATGACGAAGATACGGCTGGAGGTTTGATGGGAAAAGAGTTGATAAAAGTTAACAAAGATTGGTCGGTAATCACAGCGGTAAAACAAATGCGAAAACAAGCTGAGGATTTAGAAGAAGTTTTCTCGATTTATGTAGTTGATGAAGATGAAAAATTACTTGGAACATTGAGTTTAAAGCGTTTGTTGACAACTTCTGCGAACACTAAAGTGGCAGATGTTTACAATGAAAAGATCCAATATGTAAAGACCTATACAAAAGATATGGAGGTTGCGAAAGTAATCGAAAAATATGATTTGTACGAAGTGCCTGTAGTGGACGAGTTAACGCGTTTGGTAGGTGTAATTACGGTGGATGATGTGATTGATGTGATTCGTGAAGAAGCTGAAGAAAATTATCAATTAGCAGCCGGGATTACTCAAAATGTCGACTCTGATGATAATATATTGAAATTAACTCGCGCTCGTTTACCTTGGCTTTTATTGGCTTTGGTAGGTAGTTTTGTAGCAGTTAATGTGTCGCAAAGTTTTAGCGATGCGATGAATTTGTATCCGCAATTATTCTTTTTTACGCCGCTTGTTGCTGCCATGGCAGGAAATGTTGGTGTGCAATCTTCTGCGATTATTGTGCAAGGTTTGGCGAATAGTAATATTTCGGGTTCTATTTGGAAAAGATTAGGAAAAGAAATGTTATTAGCTTTATTGAATAGTACATTATTAGCTTTTGTACTTTTATTGGCGACACATTTCTTGATGAGCACAAGCTACGAAATTTCTTCAACCATTGTTTTAGCTTTAGTTATTGTGATGATTTTAGCAAGTTTGATTGGGACATTTATTCCAATTATGTTGCATAAATATGGTGTTGATCCTGCTATTGCAACGGGACCATTTATCACAACAAGTAATGATATCTTTGGTTTGTTGATTTACTTTTCGATTGCGAAAATGATTTTAGGATTTTAAAAACCTTAAAAATGAATAAGTTGAAAATTATAGGAATAACGACTCAAACGTCTAATAATGATAGTCAAGCGATTGATGATTTAGGAAAATTGTGGCATCAATTTTTCGATGAGAATATAATTGCTAAAATTCCAAATGCAATTAGTTCTAATATTTATTCTGTTTACACAGATTATGAAAGTGATTTTACAGGAAAGTATATGACAATTATTGGTTTAGAAGTTTCTTCATTAGATGAAATTCCAGAAGGTATGGTTGGTCGTGAATTTGAGCCACAAACATTCAAAAAATATATTGCCAAAGGAGAATTGCACGAAGCAGTTGGGAAAACTTGGACAGAAATTTGGAATGATGATGCAAATCTAAATCGCACGTATAAATATGATTACGAATTGTACACCGAAAAAGCTCAAAATCCTGCTGATGCAGAAATTGAGATTTATATTGGTGTAAAAGAATAGTAATTAATACTGATATATTAGAAAATAATATTAAAAAAATGAGCTGAAAGTAAAACTTTTCAGCTCATTTTTTATTTTGGATATTTTGTAGGATTTCTATGCGCATTAAAAACTGCATAAATAAAAAAGTTTTTTCTTCTTCATTAGTTTCAAAAAAAAACAAATAAGGAAAAGATCTAAAAGGTTTTGAACGCAAATTTCTATAGTTCACTTGATAGAAAGGATTATTTCCAAAGTTTCCAAAACTTAAGATTTTGCCGCAGATGTAGAAAAGTTTGAATAATAAGAAAGAGCTTGTTCAATATCTTGGGCAGCTTCAGAAGAAATTCTAGTCTTATAAATCATATTTTTCGTGTAATTCTTTCAATACATCTTTTGCGTTCATAATTATTAATTTTACAAAACAGTTGTCGTTCTAACAAAGTCACAAAAAGTATACCTCATTATATAATCAAGATTTTGTGTAATATTTCTGATTATTTTTTCAATAAAATCTTAAACTCAGTTCCCGTTTCTTTAGATGATTTAGCTACAAATATTTTTCCTTTGTGATAATCTTCGATAATTCGTTTTGCTAATGATAATCCCAATCCCCAACCGCGTTTTTTGGTAGTAAAGCCAGGTTGAAAAATCTTTTTCTGCAATTTGGTCGGAATTCCAGAACCTGTATCAGCAATAGAAATTTCGACAAATTTACCTTTCGTTTTTATATCGATATCCAAAACGCCTTTATTTTGCATTGCATCAGCGGCATTTTTCATCAAATTTTCGATAACCCAACTATATAAAGAAGAATTAAGATTGATGTTAAATTCATCGACATCGGTAGTAAAGTTTAATTCAATTCCTTTCGAAATGCGTTGCGAAATATAATCCACTGTTTGTTTGGAAGTTGAAATAATATCAGTTTGTTTGAGTTCAGAAGTTGAACCAATTTTCGAGAAACGTTCGGCAATATGTTTCAATCGATCCACATCTTTTTCAATTTCTATGACTGAAGTTTGATCGATTTCTTCCAATTTCAATAATTCGACCCAACCCATCAACGAAGAAAGTGGTGTACCAATTTGATGTGCCGTTTCTTTTGCCATTCCAGCCCATAAATAACTTTTTTCGGTGTCACGAACTGTTTTGAAATACCAGTACGAAAATCCAAAAAACAGTAAAATCAATAAAATAATGATGAGTGGATAATATTGTAATTGATTGAGAAGTTTTGAATTTTTGAAATAAACATAATTTTTAGTTCCGATTAATTCAACATCAATTGTTTGTTCCGACGATTTCATTTTGTTGACATATTTTTTTAATTGAACCGAATCTTTTACGATGGATTCATCAATATTTTTGGTGTCTACAATAATGCCTTTTTCGTCTACAAGTGCAACAGGGATCGATTTGTTGTCTTCAATTAATTTGAATAGAAAATCTTGCGTTTTCGGATCTAAAAATTCTGATGAGCTTATCAACTCTAACGATCGCGCATAATTCTCTACACGTTTGTGTTCTTCACGTTTTAGCTCTTGTACAATTTTATTACTCGACCATATTGTAATAGCGAAAATCACAAATATTATAAAGAAGCCAATCCAACGTTTGTTTATTTTTTTTGTTAGAAAATTTCTCATCTAAATGTAAAATCTTTCTTAAATTTATATCAAATGTAATGATTATTTGATTATAATATATTTTTATGGCGAGATAAGATAAATATGATGAAAGTAATTTTTTTTAAAGCCTTAAATAGTTTATTTTTGTAGCTAAATCTCATAGAGAGTAAAATTTATGGATCGTTTTTCGTTTTTAAATGCCGCTCATTTAGAGTTTATAGGCGACTTATATGATCAATACGTCCAATATCCGGATAGTATTGAACCAAGTTGGAAAGCTTTTTTCCAAGGGTATGACTTTGCGAATGCAACATATGATGGAGAGCCATTATTTGCACCAGCAACACAAACAGCTCCTAACAAAGCTAGTCAAACAACGCAAGCAGTAGTTAATCCTGCAGTAGTATCTCAAGTTCCAGACAACGTACAGAAAGAATTTAAAGTAATCAATTTGATTGATGCTTACCGTTCTCGTGGACATTTGTTTACTAAGACTAACCCAGTTAGAGCGCGTAGAACTTTTGAACCTTCATTAGACATCAAGAACTTCGGTTTGACAGATGCCGATTTAGGATTGACATTCAATGCTGGTGAAATTTTAGGTATTGGTGGACCAATCACTTTACGTGAAATCATTGGACACTTAGAAAACATGTACTGCGAATCTATCGGAATCGAGTATATGTATGTAAGAGAACCTCAAAGAATTAATTGGATTCAGAATTGGTTAAACCAAAACTTGAATCAACCAAAATTATCTAAGGAGGAGAAAGAACGTGTTTTAGAAAAGTTGAATGAAGCAACTGCTTTTGAAAACTTTATGCACACGAAATATGTTGGACAAAAACGTTTCTCAGTAGAAGGAAATGAATCTTTAATTCCTGCTTTGGATACATTGATTAACCGTTCTGCAGATCACGGCGTACAAGAGGTTATCGTAGGGATGGCTCACCGTGGTCGTTTGAATGTTTTGGCTAACATTTTTGGAAAATCATATTCTCAAATCTTTTCAGAATTCGAAGGAAAAGCTTTTGATACAGATTTAATGGCTGGTGATGTTAAATATCACATGGGATCATCAAATCAAATCAAAGCATTGAATGGAAAAGATATCCGAATCAATTTAGCACCAAATCCATCTCACTTAGAGACTGTAGATGCAGTTGTAGAAGGGATTACACGTGCAAAAGTTGAGGAAGATTACAAAGATGATTATTCTAAAATTATTCCAATCTTAATTCATGGTGATGCTGCTGTAGCTGGACAAGGAATCGTTTACGAGGTTGTTCAAATGGCAGGATTAGACGGATATAAAACAGGTGGTACAGTACACGTTGTGGTAAATAACCAAGTTGGGTTTACAACAAACTATTTAGATGCGCGTACATCTACATATTGTACAGATGTTGCTAAAGTAACATTGTCTCCTGTAATGCATGTAAATTCTGATGATGTAGAAGCGGTAGTTCACGCTTTCCGTTTTGCAGCAGATTATCGTGCAGAATTCGGTTCTGATGTATTCATCGATTTATTAGGATACCGTAAATATGGACATAACGAAGGTGATGAACCAAAATTCACTCAACCTAAATTATATAACTTAATCGCTAAACACCCAAATCCTCGTGAAATTTACAAGGATAAATTATTAAAAGAAGGTGTAATAGGAGAAGAAATCGTTAAACAAAAAGAAGCAGAATTTAAAGCTCTATTAGAAACGAATTTCGAAGCTTCTAAAGAAATTGAGCGTAATCACATTTTCCCTTTCATGCCAGAAGAGTGGGAAGGATTTGAAATTGCTGATGATGCAAAAGTTTTTGAACAAGCAAATACTTCTTACGACGAAGCAAAATTAAAAGAAATTGCAAAAGCTGTTTCTACAGTTCCTGAAGGTAAAAAATTAATCAAAAAAGTTTCTCGTTTAATTGAAGGACGTGGAAAAATGATTGAGGAAGATAAAATTGACTGGGGATTAGGAGAAGCTTTAGCTTTCGGTTCTATCTTAACAGACGGACGTAACGTGCGTGTTTCTGGGGAAGATGTAGAACGTGGAACTTTCTCTCACCGTCATGCGGTTGTAAAAACTGAAGACACAGAAGAAGAAATTATCTTATTAAACCATATCAATAATGAACAAGGTCAATTAAGAATCTATAATTCATTATTATCTGAGTATGCAGTTTTAGGTTTTGATTATGGATATGCAATGGCAAATCCTAAAGCGTTAACTATTTGGGAAGCTCAATTTGGAGATTTCGTGAATGGAGCGCAAATCGTAATCGACCAATATATTTCTGCAGCAGAAGATAAATGGAAATTACAAAATGGTTTAGTAATGTTATTGCCTCATGGATATGAAGGGCAAGGAGCAGAGCACTCTTCAGCACGTTTAGAGCGTTTCTTACAAATGTGTGCTGGTAACAATATGTTTGTTGCAAATATCACAACTCCAGCTAACTTCTTCCACGCATTAAGAAGACAGGTTGTAACAGATTACCGCAAACCATTGGTTGTAATGTCACCAAAATCATTATTACGTCATCCATCAGCAGTATCATCATTAGCAGATTTCGCAAATGGAGGTTTCCAAGAAATCATCGAAGATGTAACAGTAGATGCGAAAAAAGTGAAAAAAGTAGTTTTCTGTTCAGGAAAAATCTACTACGATTTAGACAAAAAACGCCAAGAATTAGGTGATAAAGAAACTGCAATTATTCGTTTAGAGCAATTATATCCTTTAAATGAAGAAAAAGTAGATGCTATCATCTCTAAATTTGGTAATGCTAAATTGGTTTGGGCACAAGAAGAACCAGAAAATATGGGAGCTTGGATGTATATCTTACGTAAGTTAAGAAAATATCCATTCGACGTAGTTTCTCCAGCAGAAAGTGCTGCAACAGCACCAGGTTCAAGTAAACGTTGGGCTGCAATTTACGAAGAGGTAATTAATAAAGTATTCAATTAAAAAATAAAGCTAATAGATATGTTAGAAATGAAAGTCCCATCACCAGGGGAATCAATCACAGAAGTAGAGATCGCTACGTGGTTAGTAAAAGACGGTGATTACGTAGAAAAAGACCAAGCAATTGCTGAGGTTGACTCAGATAAAGCAACATTAGAATTACCAGCAGAAGAAAGTGGAATTATCACTTTGAAAGCGGAAGAAGGTGATGTTGTAGAAGTAGGACAAGTTGTTTGTCTTATTGATACATCAGCTGCTAAACCAGAAGGAGGAAGCGCTCCAGCTGCAGAAGCACCAAAAGCTGAGGTTAAAGAAGAAGTAAAAGCTGCTCCAGCTCCAGTTGCTACGCCAGCACCTGCTGCTCCAGCTGCAACTTACGCTACGGGAACTCCATCTCCAGCGGCTAAAAAAGTTTTAGACGAAAAAGGTATCGATGCTTCTCAAGTAAAAGGTTCAGGACGTGACGGACGTATCACTCAAGATGATGCAGCTCGTTTTACACCAGCAATGGGAACTTCTACTCAAGGAACTCGTGCTCAATCAGAGAAAAAATTATCATCATTACGTCGTAAAATTGCACAACGTTTAGTTTCTGTTAAAAATGAAACTGCAATGTTAACTACATTCAACGAAGTTGATATGTCTGCAATTTTTGCTTTACGTAACCAATATAAAGACGAATTCAAAGCTAAACACGGTGTTGGTTTAGGATTCATGTCTTTCTTTACAAAAGCAGTTACACGCGCATTAGAGTTATACCCAGACGTAAACTCTATGATTGACGGTGACTACCAAGTAAAATTTGACTTTGCTGACGTTTCTGTTGCAGTATCAGGACCAAAAGGTTTAATGGTGCCAGTTGTACGTAATGCAGAAAACTTAACTTTCCGTGGTGTTGAGCAATCTATCAAAGATTTAGCAATCAAAGTACGTGACGGAAAAATTTCTGTTGATGAAATGACAGGAGGTACATTTACAATCACTAATGGTGGTGTATTTGGATCTATGATGTCTACACCAATCATCAACCCACCTCAATCAGGTATCTTAGGAATGCACAATATCGTTGAGCGTCCAGTTGTTAAAAACGGACAAATTGTTATCGCTCCAATGATGTATGTTGCTTTATCTTATGACCACCGTATCATCGACGGACGCGAATCTGTAGGATTCTTAGTTGCTGTTAAAGAAGCGGTAGAAGATCCATTAAACGTATTAATGGGAGGTGACGCTAAAAGAGCTTTAGAATTGTAATACATAAAACATTCTAACAATCCATAAATTGAAAGCCATTCGAAAGAATGGCTTTTTTGGTTTATAAGTTGAGATTACCTAATTCTCCCTTCCTCTTCATTTACTTTATTCTCTTTCGAGATGGTTTTATTCAATCGGCCAAAATTATATTTAACACTAACTGATAGTTCTTGATAATCGACTAAAAATAGATTTTTAGAACTTATTTTATCATAATTCAGTGTTTCGCTAAATTTCATTTGTTTGAATAAATCATTGAAACGAATAGAAAAATCAAAGTTTTTGTATGATTTTGTCAATCCAAGATTAACGATAACTTGAGAATTTCGATCATAAATTCCTTCAGTTCGTTTGCTTAACCAATATCCATCAACCATAAAGTTGAAATCTTTTCCCAATTTGAAATTGTGATTAGAGTATAAATAGATATACGGAATCGATTTTTTTAACACAGCTTTTTCATCAATTATTTTACTATAAATTATAGCTAAACTAATTTGTGTTGACCAAAATTTATATTCGAATGGAACATCCAAAGCAACAGAAATGTTTTTTTCTTTTTCGAAATTAATCGTTGTAAATGTTGAAATATTTCTCACATCATTATAAATTAATGTATAATTCATCGGATTTTTACTTTGATAATACGTCACATTCATGTTCCATTTTTTTAATGAATAATTCGCTGAAAATGTGTCGGTGTAAGTAGGTAAAATATTAAAATTTCCACTGTATTCGATATAAGGACTTCCGTACAAATTCCCAGAAGAAAGATTGCTGTAATTCGGTCTGTCAATCGTACGTTTATAGTAAATTGTTAACGCATTTTTATTATCAAAAGTGTAATTAATTTCTGCATTCGGAAACCAATCGATGTATTTTTTATCAATATCCGAAAGTTGTTTTATTTCATCAAGACCTTTAGAATTAGTCGTTTCTGTTCTTAATCCAGCTTTATAATTCCATTTTTCATAATTTTTAGTGTATTGCAAATAGGCGGAAAGATTCAGTTCTTTGAAATTATAAAGAAATTCTTCTGATGATTGTTGAGGAAAAAATGTTTCATTATTCGTCTCAGATTTAGCGTGTGTAAAACGTCCTCCAAATTCAATTTTTTGATCAGATTCAAACTTTTTCTCTACATCAAATTTTCCTGCAAAAACCTTAAGACGATATTTTTGATAGCGCGATTGATTGTATTCGACATCATTCTCATTAATCTTATTATAAAAATCATATGTTGTTCCTGTATTATAAATCGTGTATTGTAATCCTGTTAAAATACTTGCGTCAATTGATTGAATATTTTTATTGTAATTCACCAAAGTATTCACAAAATTTCGATGATTTTCATTATCATTTAACGTTAAAATAGATTGATTTTCATTGTTTTCGGTATATTCTGTTTTGGTATCAAGCAAACCTTTATCTTTTCTAAAATTTGAATTAATAGCAAACGAAAAATAATCTCCAGATTCATTTAATTCCTGAAAAAAGCTTGTGTTTACAATAAAATGTGGACGTTTAGTTTGCGATTTTATGAAATAATTGGACTGAATATTTTTGTCTTTTATGCGATAATCGAATCCATTTCCTTCCCACGGATTTAGTTGATTATAAGATGCGTTCAGTTTAAATTCGCTTTTATTTTTACGAATTTGAAAAGTCGAATTGAAATAATTATTAAACTTTCTTTTGAAAGATAATGTTTCTTGCAAAGTCAATTTTAAACCTTCTTTTTTACTTTTCTTTAGATTAATTTTTACGATAGATTTTCCATTTGCTTCATATTTAGCAGAAGGGTTTTTGATAATTTCAATCGATTTTATGTCCTCAATTGCTAAACTCGAAATGGTAGAAAAATCAACTTGTTGATCGTCCAAATACAACAAAGGATTTCCTTTTCCAATAATCGTCAATGTTTCTTGATCTGCGCCTAACATGACGCTTGGTAATTTTGAAAATAATTCTTTAGTTGTAGCAAGTTTATTAAAATTTGAATTGGCGACATCAATATTATAATTGCCATTTTCTATTTTGAAAGTTTCTTTTTTTCCATTGATTATAACTTCATCAATTTGTACAGTTTCATCAATATTTAAGTGAAATGTTTTATTTTCGTTTAAATAAAAAGGTTCTTCATCTTGAATATTATTGTCATAAATAACAGAAATTAAATAGATTTTAGGTTCTAAATTTTCAAAGTTAAATTTAGAATTTTCAGTTTCAATTGTTTGAATAACATTTTGAAATTCATCGTATAAAATAACTTTTGCGTGAATTGTTTTTGACTCTTTTTCTGATGAAATATAGCCTGTAATCGAATATTTTTCTTGTGCAAAAGCAAAAGAGCTAATCAAAATGAGAATTAATTGTAGAAACTTCATAATAAAATTGTGTTGATTATTGTTTTACTTACATTTAGAGGAAGTAAAATTTTTGTTTGAACAATTTTAATTTATATTTTTAAATGTTTTTTATCAACTTGGTGTCAAATGATAATTGTTTACAATATTATTTAAATTAAAGAAATACAATATGTTACGTTTTATGATTTCGGGAAATAGGTTTCTTAAATTTATTATAGTTATTCTATTCATATTCAGTTCAGTAAATATGTTTGGAAAAACACAAAAAGATAAAGCTGAATTTTTGCGTCAAAAAAATAATGATTTGGTTGAAGAAAATCTTCGAATTATTGATTCAACGATTTCAACAGCTTATCGATTGAATGATAAAGTTGTGTTGAGTGAAGCTTATATCGAAAAAGGAAATTATTTTTTGGAGCAACGTAATTACAATAATGCATTGAAAAATTTCACCATTTCGAAACAACTATCAACTGAAATAAAAGATGATTTTACATTTTATTCTTCGCTTGTTGGAATTGCGAAAACAAAAGAAAACTTACATGAAATCAAGGAATCTATAGTGTTATACGAAACTTCTTTATCATATTTCGAAAAGCATAAACAGCAACCAAAATCGTTCAGCATTTATCTTTCCATTCTTGGGAAATTGTCTTATTTATATAGCAAAACAAATCATCTGAACAAAAGTGATTATTACAACAAAATTGAATTATCTGAAACGGTTGATACGGTAAATTATCAATATGCTTTGAAGAATAAAGGAATTATTGATTTCTACAAAAAAGATTATAATTCGGCATTTAATACATTGAAAAAAGCACAACAAGCTTTCTGGAAGCAAAATGATATCAAATGGTATGTGATTTCGGAGCAATTTTTAGGTGAAATTTTATATCAACAAAAGCGAAATAGAGAAGCAATCCAATATTTTGAAAATGTTGTGGAATTCTCAAAACAATATAAAATTCTTGATGAAGAACTGCGACTTTCTTATGAACGAGTAGTTGAATACAACGAGAAATATGGAAATAGTCGAGATAAATTATTATCTGTAAATAATTTATTGTCTTTTGATAGTTTATTTTATGTGGCTGATCATACTGTTTTGAAACCAAATCTCGAGAAATATGAAAATACATTCCTGAAAACTGAACGAAATTTATTGAAAGAAAAGAATCAAAACTTCAAAAGATCTTCATTTTTTGGTTTAGTAGTAATTCTATTTTTTGGTGGAATTGTTTTTTATAAAATGAATCAAAAACATCAAAAAAAGAAGAATTATTTACAAAAATGTCTTGATGAAATAACAATACTTGAGTTAGATATTAAGGAAGAAAATCAATTAGAAAAAACAAAATTCGAAGTTGAAATTGATGAAGATTTCGAACAAAGTTTGCAATTATTTGAAGAACAAAAGTTATTTCTAAATCCAAAATTTTCGTTGAATGATTTGGTTCTAGAATTGAACGCCAATCGAACAATTGTGTCAAATTATATTAATCGTTCGAGATCGAAAAATTTTAACCAATATATCAATGAATTGAGAATTAATCATCTTTTGAAACGAATTGAAAATGAGCCAAATCTCAAAAAATACACAATTGATGCGTTGGCAGAAGAAACAGGTTTTAATTCGAGAAAGACTTTTTCAGATGCTTTTTTGGAACATACAGGTTTTCGTCCGTCTCAATATTTACGGAATATTCTTAAATAAAAAAAGCAATCCAATTGGATTGCTTTTTTACTATTATATGAAATTGATTAATTGACTTTACTTAATGTACGAATTCTAATTTCTTGTAAAACATCTTCTACAGACATTCCTACATATGCACCTTCTTCTACAATTGGGTATAATTGATCGTAAGACATAATACGTGTATTGTCGATACGTAAATTTACGTGATAACGATTGAAATCTCTGTGAGATTTAACACCTGTTGCAGAAATTAACTCAGATAAAATATGCATTGTTTTCTTGTGGAAATTATACATACGAGTTGCTTTATCTTCTACGTCTAAACCTTTCATTAATTCACGATCTTGCGTCGCAACACCAACAGGACATGTATTTGTATTACATTGTAATGCTTGGATACATCCTACAGCCATCATCATTGCACGAGCCGAATAAACTAAATCCGCACCAATAGCCATTGCACGAGCAATGTGGAAAGAAGAAATAATTTTTCCAGAAGCTACAACACGAATATCTTTTTTAAGACCATAACCACGTAAAGTATCAACTGCAAAAGCTAAACCATCTAACAAAGGCATACCTAAAGAGTTTGAAAACTCTACAGGAGCAGCTCCAGTTCCTCCTTCACCACCGTCAATTGCAATATAATCTGGTTTGATACCCGTTTTAATCATTGCTTCACAAATCTCGATAAACTCACGTTTAATCCCAATACACAATTTAAATCCAACTGGTTTTCCACCTGATAATTCTCTTAATTGTTTGATGAAATGTAACATTCCTTCTGCATCAGAGAAAGCTGAGTGAGATGGAGGAGAATCAACAGTTGTATATGGTTCTACAGCACGAATCTTAGCGATTTCTGGAGTATTTTTATTTGCTGGTAAAATTCCTCCGTGACCTGGTTTTGCACCTTGAGAAATTTTCAACTCAATCATTTTTACATTTGGTAAAGTAGCGCGTTCTACGTACTTATCTGGATCGAAACCACCATCAGTAGCACGACAACCAAAATATCCTGTACCAATTTGCCAAATCAAATCTCCACCTGGCTGTAAGTGATATGGAGAAATTCCCCCTTCACCTGTATTGTGCGCAAAATTTCCTAATTTAGCACCTTTGTTCATCGCTAATACAGCATTTTCACTTAACGAACCGAAAGACATTGCAGAAATGTTTAATAAACTTGCTAAATAAGGTTGTTTACATTCACTTCCACCAACTTTTACACGTGGATCATCAGCATGTTTGATTTTTCCTGCATACATCGAGTGATTTAACCACTCATATCCTGGTTCATAAACATCTAATTGCGTCCCAAAAGGAACTGTGTCAATTACATTTTTTGCACGACGATACACCATACTACGCATCAAACGGTCAATAGGTTTCCCTTCAGTATCCGTTTCAACAAAGTATTGCATAATTTCTGGACGAATACTTTCTAACAAATAACGTCCATGTCCAATAATTGGAAAGTTTCTTCTGATAGCGTGTTTTGTTTGCGAGATATCTGCAAATCCTAAAGCAATCAAAGGAAGAATAATTATTAAAGACCATAAGATACCTGGCCAAAAATAAGAGATTACTCCAATTGCAACAAGAGTAACGATAGATCCTACTACGAAAAGTTGTCTTACTTTCATAAGTAAAAATTTAAATGATTTTGATTAAAAATTTGGTGTCAAATATATCTAAAAAAACTCGGTTTAACGCCTATATTTCTGAAATAATTTCTTTTAAATTGTTGATTTCAAACGTTAGAGAAAACCCATTATTTCAAATAAGTTAACAATTATCTAATGTCGTGAAATAAAATGAAATATTATTTAGATTTTTTTAAAAGATGTTCAAACTTTTTGAGAAATGTCAAAAGAATTATTCTTTGTAAACTCTCGTTAAATCCAATAATTTGATTGGTCCCATCGAAAAATTCTTAACTTTTTTATTCAAAAATAACGTTGTTTGATCATAAAATAATGGCAAAATTGGAGCGTTTTGCATCATCAATGCATCCATTTTTTGATAAATTTTGGCACGTTCGT
Source organism: Empedobacter sp. UBA7252 (assembly GCF_002472765.1). Taxonomy (NCBI): domain Bacteria; kingdom Pseudomonadati; phylum Bacteroidota; class Flavobacteriia; order Flavobacteriales; family Weeksellaceae; genus Empedobacter; species Empedobacter sp. UBA7252. The sequence goes on along the minus strand of NZ_DKSQ01000002.1, from coordinate 81,012 downwards.
CTAGATTATTGGTCAAAAATGCTTGTTCGTACATTTTATCAAATTCACCATTTTTGTAATGTGAATAATTTGGACCTTCTGGCGCAAAGTTTTTCGAATAATATAAAGACAAAAAGTTTTCGGCATCTGGATAATCTGCTCCCCAATTTGCGCGGAACAACGTAAATTTTCCCGTTGCTTTTCCATCGCGCATCGTTGGTCCAGGTACAACATTCACTTTTATTGGTAAGCCTAATTTTGCCATTTCTGCCGCAATATATTCACAAACATCTACATATTCTTGCACAGTTGTCAGCTCGATTGGTACAATTTTTTCGTTCGTTTTTTTATAGCTATTGATTAGTTCACGTGCTTTTTCGGGAGAATATTTGTAACCACTTTCTGGCGAATAACCTGGTAAACCTTTCGGAATGAAACCTCCATCTGCTTCAAAAGCTTGACCTTTCATCATATATTTGATGATTTTGTTTTTATCAACTCCATAATTTAATGCTTGACGCAATTTCAAATCAACTGCATTGGGCGCATCAAGATAAAAACATAAATAAACGGTACTTAAATAAGGAACTTTTTGAATCGTTAAAATATTTGAATATTTTGGATTCAAATCTCCGATTGGATTTAAAATTTCATCTTTATAAGAAGGATCCAAATCTGCCATCATATCCAAATTACCTTTGATTAATTCTAAAAATTCTGAATTTTTCTCTGGTAAAAATGATAAATTAACCGCTTCTAAATATGGTAAACGTTGTCCTTTTTCATCAAACTCGAAATACTTTGGATTTTTTCTAAAAACCATTTTCACATTATCTTCCCAAATCTTAAATTGAAAAGGGCCTGTACCAATTGGATGTTTCAAGAATTCATCGTTTCCATTTTTGAATAATTCTTTCGGAACAACCGAAGCATATTTCATCGAAATTAATCCCAAAAATGCAGGATAAGCCTCTTTTAATTTAATTTCAAAAAGTGTATCATTTATCGCTTTATATGAATCAATATTATTCATAATCCAACCTCCAGAACCTCCAGCTTTCGGATCTTTTAAACGATTAAAACTATACTCGAAATCTGAAGCCGTTACAATTCGAGTCGAATCTTTTCCGAAAGCTTCATGTTTATGAAAAAAAACATCATTTCTCAAAGTAAAAGAATACGTTTTTCCATCTTCAGAAATTGTCCAAGATTTTGCAATATCTGGCTGAATTTCTAGTTCGTTATCAATCTTCACTAAACTATTGTACATTAAATTGCATGCCCAATTATTGGCTTGTGTACGTGCATTGATAGGATCTAAAGAAGAAATATTATCGTAACGATTTAATTTAAATACTTTGTTTTCATCGATTTCAATTTTCTTAGAACACGAAAATATTGAAACGAATAACATAATGTAGATAAAGTATTTAGTCATTTTGAATAGCTGATTTATTTATGTTTCAAAACTATGGATAATTTCTTAAATTTGCAGCTATGAATAATCAAACTAAAACAGTTGCATTTCATACATTGGGATGTAAACTTAATTTTTCTGAAACTTCGACGATCGCAAGAAACTTGAAAGATAATGGATATCAGAAGGTTGAGTTTACAGATTCTGCGAATGTGTACGTGATAAATACATGTTCGGTAACCGCAAATGCAGACAAAGAGTGCAGAACGATTGTGAAAAATGCAATGAAAGCAAATCCAGAAGGTTTTGTTGTCGTTGTAGGTTGTTATGCGCAGTTGAAACCGCAAGAAATAGCGGAAATGGAAGGTGTTGATTTGGTTTTAGGAGCTGCAGAAAAATTTAATATTGCTGAATATTTAGACGATATCAATAAAAAAGAAGAAACAATTGTACATTCTTGTGAGATTGAAGAAGCCGATTTTTACGTTGGTTCATACTCAATCGGTGATCGTACGCGTGCTTTTTTGAAAGTGCAAGATGGTTGCGACTACAAATGTACGTATTGTACAATTCCTTTGGCTCGTGGAATTTCGCGTTCAGATACAGTAGAAAATGTTATCAAAAATGCGAATGAAATTGCACAAAAAGGAATCAAAGAAATTGTATTAACGGGTGTAAATATTGGTGATTACGGTAAAGGTGAATTCGGGAATAAAAAACACGAACATACTTTCTTGGAATTGGTACAAGAATTAGATCAAGTTGATGCGATAGAACGAATCAGAATTTCTTCGATTGAACCAAATTTATTAAAAAATGAAACAATTGATTTTGTTTCAAAAAGTAATCGATTTGTTCCGCATTTCCATATTCCATTACAATCTGGTAGCGATGAGATTTTGAAGAAAATGAAACGTCGTTATTTATCTAATCTTTATTTAGATCGTGTAACAAAAATTCGCGAAGTGATGCCAAATGCGTGTATTGGTGTAGATGTAATTGTTGGTTTTCCAGGAGAAACAGAAGAATTGTTTATGGAAACATATAATTTCTTAAACGAATTACCAATTAGCTATTTACATGTATTTACTTATTCGGAGCGTGATAATACAGAAGCGATCGAATTTGAAGGAGTTGTAGATCAAGGAGAACGTAAACGTCGTAATAAAATGTTACGAATTTTATCAGAGAAAAAACGTCAAGCTTTTTATCAGTCTCAATTAAATTCTACTCAAAAAGTGCTTTGGGAACATGATAATAAAGACGGGAAAATGTTTGGTTTTACAGAAAATTATGTAAAAGTTCAGACAGATTTTAATCCTGAATTAGTCAACGAAACGCAAATTGTAGATTTGGTTAGAATCAATCACAATGGAATTGTTGAAGTGAAAATTCAAGAGTTAGAATTAGCAAAATAAAATTGTAAATATTAGTTAAAAAGAAGTTCATGTATTTTGAGCTTCTTTTTTTTTTGATTTACCTTTACATTTAGGAATAATAATTGTAGTTTTAAATAAAAAATCAAGGTCATGAAAATTATACACTTTACTTTTATAATTTTGTTGTCATTATTTGTAACAAGCTGTGGAACAGTTCAAGTAAGTACAGATTACGACAGATCAACAAATTTTGCTTCATATAAAACTTATACTTTTCACCAAAAAGGATTAGATAAGTTAAAGGTTAACGATTTGGATAAGAATCGACTAATTAAAGCAATTGATGCACAAATGGCTACAAAAGGATTTACAAAAGTAAGTTCTGATGCAGACTTAGTCATTAATTTATTGACAAGTTCTAAAGAACAAGTTTCTGTAAATAATAACAATTGGGGTTACGGTCCTTATGGTTACTATGGCGGATATTACGGCGGAAATAGCGTTTCTTCTTATCAAGCAGGAACAATTGTAATAGACATTATTGATGATAAACGTAATATATTGGTTTGGCAAGGTGTTGGTTCTGATCTTAATTTGAGTAATATCAGTGCTAAAGCGGAAAGAATCCCGAAAGCAATTGAAGAAATTCTTGCTAAATTTCCTCCTCAACCAAAAAAATAAATTTTCGAAAATAATATAGAAAGTTCTTCATTTGGAGAGCTTTTTTTATGAAATGAAGTTTGTATTAAAAAAAGCTTTAATTTTGTTAAAATTATACAATAACTTATGAAAATTTAAAAACCAATCTATTAAGTTTATTTCTTTTAAGTTTATCTACTTTTTCTTTTGCTCAAATCGAATTTGGAGTTAAAGGAGGTGTTGGACTTAGTAACACAACTATTGTTCATGGAGTTTCTAAAGAGAGAGTTGGATTTTTAGTTGGAGGAGTTGCAAAATATCAATTAACTACTCGAAACGAAAATCATTATTTACAAGCTGAAGTTTTATATACTACTCAAGGTGAATATTCGTTATATAAAGAAGGTGGAGAGAAATACAAAGCTTTCTTAAATTATATCAATATTCCAATTATGTATAAATACTATTTTGATGATCAAGGAAAAGATTTCTTCGTTGAAGGTGGTCCTCAATTAGGTTTCAAAGTATCAGAAAAATTTGATGAAAATGAACCTGAAAGAGAAAATAATGTTCCAAAATCGTTTGATTTAGCTTTTAATATCGGTGGAGGTTATTCTATTGATAGAAAATACGAAATTAATTTACGCTATCAATATGGTTTAATAGATACTTACGACTATAAACGTTGGGATAATGGAACAAATCGTTCATCATTTTTAACTTTAGGAATTACATATTTCTTCAAATAAATTCAAAACCGCTTTATAGCGGTTTTTTTATTATCTTGTTTTAAAATTTAGTCAATGAATTTTAAACAAATTATTATTTTAGGTTTTTTCTTAATTAGTAGTAATCTATTTGCACAAAATACAATTAAAGGAAAAGTGATTGATGAAAAATCGCTTCCAATTATTAATGCTGAAATCTATGTCGATAATTCTACGATTAAATCAAAAACGAACGAAAAAGGTGAATTTGAACTAAGTCTTCCTAATGGACAATATAACTTAATTGTTCGTGCAAGTTTGTTTGAAAATTATATTTTGAATGTTAATACAAATCAAATTACATTTTATAAAGTAGTTTTAGAACCTGAAGTGGTAGCGTTGCAAGAAACAGTTGTTCAAGCAATATCTAAAGAAGATTGGTTGTATTATTATCAGACTTTTTTGAAATTGTTTTTGGGAAGTAATGAAGCTGCAAAAAAATGCAAAATAGAAAATTCGAAAGACTTAAGGTTTAAATATGATAAAAATACACGACAATTATCTGCTACTTCTAGAAATCCTTTAATCATTACAAACAATTACTTAGGTTATAAAATCGAGTATGACTTGGTTGATTTTAATGTTGATTTTAAGTCAAATTATGTCTTAACTCTTGGAACAGCACTTTTTACTGAGTTAAAATCATCAGCTTCTAAAGAAAAAAAATGGCAAGAAAATCGTCGTAAATCTTATTTAGGAAGTATTACTCATTTTATGAAAGCAGTTTATGAGAATAAAATTGAGGAAGAAGGATATGATATAAAACGATTGATTCGCAAGGATAATCCTGAATACATAAAATTTAAAGAAGAAACTTTGTTAGGAGGTAGAATTGAAGGTAAAGTTCCTCCAAAAATAATTACTTACTTAGTTAATCAAAAAGTTCCATCTGATAGTTTGAAAATCGTTGATAATAATAATCAGTATCTTAATTTTAAAGGATTATATTCAGTTGAATACAAAAATGAAAAAGAGGATTTGGACTATGCAAAACAGAATGGTGCAAAATATATTTCGAACCAACTTTCTATTTTCGCTATAAAAAGCGATTTATTAAAAATTGAAGAAAATGGTACATATTACCATCCTGCTAATTTGGTTGTTGAAGGATATTGGAGCTGGGAAAAAATAGCAAACATGGTTCCTATGGATTATAAAATTGAGTAATATTTAAAACCTATTTCTTAATTCCATAATAACGATGGCTTTTCTTTATAGCCCATTTTTCTTTAAAATGAATCCATTTTAGTTGAAAAATCTTGCGCATTAACTTATCTGTATAGCGCATAATAAATACATGATAAATGGTATTCATCACTTGAAAAAACTCATTAGGAAAGGCGCGTAAAGACATTGAAAATCCTGCTTCTAAATAACGATTATAATGCCAATAACCACGTGGGATAAATAAAGCATCGCCATGATTCATGACAAAATCAAAACCTTTTGCGTGTTTCAAAGCTGGGAATTTTTCGTAATCGGGATGATCATAATCAATTTCGTAAATTGTATGTACCGAAAGTGGAACTTTATATAAAGCTTTGGATTGTTTTGAATCAAACAACAAAATTCGTTTATCACCTTGGAACTGAAAATGAATGAAATCCGTCATATCGACATCATAATGCATCAAAACTTTAGCTTCACTTCCTCCAAAAAATAGTGTAGGCAAACGTTCAAAATATTTTAAACCTAGATCAGGATAAGTGAAATTTTTGAGTAATTCGGGAATTTTATCTTTGATGATAAAAAAGAAAATTCTCAAATCAGAGGGTTCTTTTTTGATTAAATCCACATATTCATTAAACTTCATATGTGTAGCAGGAGTGTCCGAACTTTTGTTAGCGTCAGCAGGTTTGCTATCGTATAAAGGTACAATTTGTTCTCCAGCTTTTTCTTTGATATAATCGAGATTCCATTTGTCAAAATCTTTCCAATTCTTTGCATAACCTTTCAATAACAAAGGTTTCCTTTTTTTGAGATAATTTTTGATGAAATCTTCTTTCGAAATTGATTCAACTGTATCAATAGTCTGAAATTGCATGCGTTTTAAAGTATTGGATTACTCAAAAATAGAGAATCTATCTGAATTAAAAACAAAAAAGCCAACATATTGTTGACTTTTCATTTATTCTGTTTCTTTAACCATTCGAATCAGATACGCCATATTCCGAATTACACTATTGTGTTTTTTTACAAATGGATTTTCTTTGTTCCAAACGTATCCTGCTAAAACAGCACAAATTTTTTCTTTGACATCAGGATTTTCAGGTTGATGGAAAAATAATTCTTGCAAATTTCCTGTGTACCATTCTTGCACATAAGTGGTGAAAACATCGATACCTTCTTTCATATAATCTTCGTAATCTGTCTGCCAGTCTACTTTTTCGCCATTTATTTCTTTAATAGCAAGTTTAGCAGCTTTCAAACCACTTTCTGTTGCGAAACAAACACCAGAAGAGAAAACAGGGTCTAAAAACTCGGTACTATTTCCTGTCAAAACATAACCATCTCCATACATTTTAGTCACCGCAGCGGAATAATTTTTTAACCAAATTGGGTTAAATTCAAATGGTAAATCACCAAAACGATTGACGTAAAAATCGGATTTTTGAATTGCATTTTGCAAAGCTTCTATTGTATCTTGATTGGTTGATAATTGATTGATATAATCTGTTGGGCCAACGATCCCTACACTTGTTTTTCCATTCGAAAAAGGAATTACCCACAACCAAACTTTCGTTTCAATAATATCAAAAGAAATCTGCGTTCTTTCTTGACCTTCAGAGCGACGAACATCATTAATATGTGTGAAAATTGCTGAATGTGGATTTAGTTTTGATGGACTATCAATATTTAATAATCGTGGTAAAACGCGTCCATATCCACTCGCATCAATCAAAAATTTTGCATTGATTTGATACGTTTCTCCATTTTGTTTTTTTACAGTTGTAATCGATTTTTTTCCTTCAAATTGAACATCAATTACTTCTTCATTAAAACGCAAATCTGCACCTTTGTCTATAATTGCATCAGCTAAAGTCATGTCGAAATCAGCACGCGGAACTTGCCAAGTCCAATCTTGTCCTTTCCCAAACTTTTTACTGAAATCGAAAATACAAATTTGTTCGCCTCGAATAAATCTCGCACCAGGTTTTACTTCGAAATTTTGTTTCTCTAAATAAGGTAACAATCCAGCTTCTTCAAAATGATCCATAGAGCGAGGGATCAAACTTTCACCAACAACAATTCTGGGAAATTGAGTTTTTTCTAAAACAATAACTTTAATGTTTTTTTCTCTTAAATAGGCTGCTGCAACCGATCCCGAAGGTCCTGCACCAATGATTAAAACATCTGTATTTTCAATCATGACTTTTTGTATAGTTTTTTAATTATTTTTGCAACTGATTGAGGGAGTAAATAACCAAAATCGATAAATCTTTTACCTAATCAATAACATGACAAAATTAACAATTGACACTATAGAAAACATACTTTTTGAGAATAAAAAATTATTGCTTGATAAATCAACATTTGATCGTGTGGAGAATAGTTTTAAATTTTTAAAAGAATTTTCAAAAAATAAAATAATTTACGGCGTAAATACAGGTTTTGGACCAATGGCACAATATCGTATTGAAGATGAAAATACAATTCAGCTTCAATATAATCTAATCAGAAGTCATTGTACAGGAATTGGAGAACCGTTGACGTTAGACCAAACAAAAGCTGCGGTTATTGCACGTTTTAATACGCTTTCGTTGGGATATTCTGGGATTCATCCTTCAGTTTTAGTATTGATGCAAGAATTAGTAAACCGTGATATTTTACCTGTCATTTATCAACATGGAAGCGTTGGTGCTAGTGGAGATCTGGTTCAATTGGCGCATTTGGCTTTGACATTAATTGGAGAAGGAGAAGTTTTTTATAAAGGAGAAATCAAATCGACGAAAGAAGTGTTTGAACTTGAAAATCTTCAACCAATAGAAGTTCATATTCGCGAAGGTTTATCAATTATGAACGGAACTTCGGTAATGACGGGAATTGGAATGGTAAATTTGATTAAAGTTAATCAATTAATTAATCTTTCGATTACGTTAAGCTCGATGATGAATGAAATTGTACAATCTTTTGATGATCATTATTCAAAACCGTTGAACGAGGCTAAACAACATGTTGGTCAACGTTATGTGGCGAATAAAATGACCGATTTTTTGAATGATAGCAAATTAGTCAAAAAACGTGCAGACGAATTATATCAAGAACGTACTGAGAAAATTTTTGAAGAAAAAGTACAAGAATATTATTCGTTGCGTTGTGTTCCTCAGATTTTAGGACCAATTTATGATACTTGGAATGCCGCGAAAGAAGTACTAGAAAATGAAATAAATTCGGCGAGTGATAATCCAATTATCGATGTTGAAAATCAAACTGTTCATCATGGAGGAAATTTTCATGGCGATTATGTTTCATTAGAATTGGATAAATTAAAATTGGCTGTTACGCGTCTATCAATGCTAAGTGAACGTCAATTAAACTATTTAGTCAATCCAAAAATCAATAATATTTTACCACCTTTTGTCAATTTAGGAACGCTTGGTTTTAATTTCGGTTTGCAAGCTGCTCAATTTACGGCGACTTCTACAACAGCTGAAAATCAAACACTTTCTACGTCAATGTATGTGCATAGTATTCCAAACAACAATGATAATCAAGATATTGTGAGTATGGGAACAAATGCGGCTACGATTTGTGCAAAAGTGATTGATAATACGTTCGAAGTGTTGACGGTTCAGAGTATGGCTGTAACGCAAGCGATAGAATTTTTACAAATACAAGATAAATTATCTTCGAAAGGGAAAGCATTTTATGATTCGATTCGTAAAATTGTTCCTGTATTTAAAGAAGATGAGGTGATTTATCCTTATCTTAAGGAAGTTAAAAAATATTTACTAAATAATAAAGTAAACTAAAGCATGAAATGTGCAATTGTAACAGGTGGTTCTCGTGGAATTGGAAAAGCAATTTGTTTGAAAATTGCCGAAGAACATGATTATCATCTTTTGATAAATTATAATTCGAATGAAGCTGCTGCGTTAGAAACTTTGAAAGAAGTTGAAGCGTTAGGTGGAACAGGAGAAATTTTAAAATTTGATGTGGCTGATGCAAATCAAACACAACAAGTTTTAACCGAATGGACAGAGAAAAATACAAATGCAATTGTAGAAGTAATTGTAAACAATGCAGGGATTACGAAAGATAATTTGTTTATGTGGATTTCACAAGATGATTGGTCAAATGTGATTAATACGAGCTTGAATGGTTTTTACAACGTAACTCACTTTTTTATTAATCCTTTATTGAGAAATAGATTCGGAAGAATTGTCAATATAGTTTCTGTTTCCGGTTTGAAAGGAACGCCAGGACAAACCAATTATTCTGCTGCAAAAGCTGCTGTGATAGGAGCGACGAAAGCATTGGCACAAGAAATAGCAAAACGTAATGTAACGGTGAATGCTGTTGCGCCAGGTTTTATCGAAACGGATATGACAGATGAATTGGATCAACAAGAATTAAAGAAGCTGATTCCAGCCAATCGTTTTGGAAAAGCCGAAGAAGTTGCTGATTTGGTAAGCTTTTTGGTTTCTAAAAAATCGAGTTATATCACAGGAGAGGTTATTAATATAAATGGAGGAATTTATTCTTAGATAAAATGAGTCAAAGAGTAGTAATAACAGGAATGGGCATCTATTCTTGCTTAGGAACATCATTAGAAGAGGTAACAGAATCTTTGCGTCAAGGAAAATCAGGAATTATTTTTGATGAAGTACGCAAAGAATTTGGCTTTAAATCAGCTTTGACGGGAACTGTTCCAGTACCAGATTTGAAACCTTTTTTGAATCGTCGACAACGAATTACAATTGGTCAAGAAACAGAGTTCGCTTATATGGCAACTTTAGAAGCGTTGAAAAATGCTAATTTGACGGAAGAGTATATCAAGACTAACGAGGTCGGAATTATATATGGAAACGATAGTGTTTCAAAAGCAATTATTGATGCAATAGATATTGTTCGTGAGAAAAAAGATACTGAATTAATTGGTTCTGGAGCGATTTTCAAGTCAATGAATTCTACTGTAACCATGAATCTTGCAACAATTTTTGAGTTGACTGGAATTAGTTTTACGATTAGTGCAGCTTGTGCAAGTGGTTCGCATTCGATTGGATTAGGTTATATGATGATCAAAGATGGTCTGCAAGATATGATTATTTGTGGAGGAGCACAGGAGATTAATAAGTATGCAATGGCAAGTTTTGATGGTTTGGGTGTTTTTTCCGAAAATGAAGCAAATCCTACACAAGCTTGTCGTCCTTTCGATAAAAATCGTGATGGATTGGTGCCGAGTGGAGGTGGAGCAACATTGATTTTAGAAAGCTATGAATCCGCAGTAAAACGTGGTGCGCCAATTATTGCTGAGGTTTTGGGTTATGGTTTTTCGTCGAATGGTGGACATATTTCTACGCCAAATGTAGATGGGCCAGCAATTGCAATGAATAGAGCGTTGAAACAAGCAAAAATTTCTGCTGATGAAATTCAATATATCAATGCACATGCGACTTCTACGCCAGTTGGTGATGCGAACGAAGCAAAAGCGATTGACCAAGTTTTTGGAAAAACGAAACCTTTTGTAAGTTCTACAAAATCGATGACGGGACACGAATGTTGGATGGCAGGAGCAAGTGAGATTATTTATTCTAACTTAATGATGATGAATAACTTTATTGCACCAAATATTAATTTCGAAGAAGCAGACGAAGATTCAGTTAAATTAAACATTGTTAAAGAAACCTTAAATAAAGAATTTGATGTATATTTGTCGAATTCTTTTGGATTTGGTGGAACGAATTCTGCCTTAGTAATTAAAAAATTTAACTCCTAATATGGTGAAAAGTAAAATCGCTGAAAAATTAAATGCTATCTTAATTGATGAATTTGAAGTTGATCCTTCTGTGATTTCAGAGGAAAAAAATATTAAAGAATCTTTAGATTTAGATAGTTTGGACTATGTTGATTTAGTGGTAATCATTGAATCTAATTTCGGTGTGAAATTAATTAAAGAAGATTTTCAAAATATGATAACTTTTGAAGATTTCTATGCAATTGTAGAACAAAAGTTAGAGAATAAATAACAGATATGAAACAATGGGATGGTCGTTCTAAAGGAACGGTCCTGGGATACAAAATATTTGTCAACGTTATGAAAAAGCTCGGAATTAAGGCTGCTTACTCAGTCTTAATTTTTGTAGCTTTTTATTATTTTATAACGGCTTATAGCAGTAACAAATCTATTTACGAATACTTTCGTTATCGATTAAATTTTTCGGTTTTCAAATCAATTTTAAGTGTTTACAAAAGTTACTATACTTTTGGACAAGCCTTGATTGATAAAACAGCGATTAATGCAGGTTTACGTAACAAATATTCGTACGAATTTGATGGAATAGAATTATTAAGAAATCTATTGAATCAAAAACAAGGCGGAATCTTAATAAGTGCACATGTTGGTAATTTCGAAGTTGCTGAACATTTTTTTGCAGATATTGACTTTGATTGTCAAATTAATTTGGTTACAACAGATTTAGAACGAAATGTTATCAAAGAATATTTAGAAAGTATTTCGAAGAAACCTTCGGTAAAGTTTATCTTGATTCAAGAAGATTTATCTCATATTTTCGAAATAAATAATGCGCTTAGTCGAAACGAATTAATTTGTTTTACAGGAGATCGTTATTTCGAGGGAAATAAAACGATGTCTGAAGTGCTCCTTGGAAAACAAGCTAATTTTCCTGCAGGACCATTTTCTATTGCTTCTCGCTTGAAAGTGCCCGTTGCTTTTGTGTATGTAATGAAGGAAAAAAATCTACACTATCACTTATATGCGCGTCAAGCAAATTTCAAACATCGTGATGCAAATGCACTTTTGAAAGAGTTTTGCGTCAATCTAGAAACCATTGTAAAAAAATATCCTTATCAATGGTTTAATTATTTCGATTTTTGGATGTAAATTAGCCCACAATATGAATTTTCAAACCACTAAAAAACCTAAACTTTTACATGAAATGCAACGTATTAGTTGTTTATTACTCTCAGTCAGGACAGTTAAATGAGATTGTCGATCAAACAACATATGATTTAGTTCAAAATCAAGATATTAATTTAACGAAATACAAGATAGAAATGGAAGAGGAATTTCCTTTTCCGTGGGATTTTTATTCTTTTTTCAATGCTTTTCCAGATAGTTTTCTTCAAAAAGAAAAGAAGATTAAACCAATTCCGACTGAAATCTTGAATCAGAAATATGATTTAATTTTATTGTATTATCAAGTTTGGTTTTTATCACCATCTATTCAAATAAATTCTTTTTTAAAGGATAAACAAGTACAGCAAATTTTAGAAAATTCTAAAATAATTACAATTAGTGGTTCGCGAAATATGTGGTTTTTGGCACAAGAAAAAATCAAAACCATATTAAAAGAACGACAGTCTAAATTAGTCGGAAACATCGCATTGGTCGATCATACACCAAATTTAGTAAGTGCAATGACAATTGTAAATTGGATGTTTTCGGGCGTTAAAAAACGAATGTTCAATTTGTTGCCTTTGCCAGGAATTAGTGAAAAAACTATTCAAGAAAGTAGAAGATTTGGTAAAATTATTCTAAATTCAATCCAAAATAATAATTACTCTAATCTACAAGAAAACTTAATTGAATCTGGAGCCGTTGAGGTAAAACCTTTTTTAGTTTCTGTTGATACAAAAGGGAATCGAATGTTTAAAGTTTGGTCTAAAATTATTGATTCTAAACAAGGTAAACAGCGAGAAAAGTATTTGAAATTCTTTTATTATTATTTAATTTTAGCTATTTGGATAATATCTCCACTAGTAAATTTGTTATATATTATATTTTATCCGTTCAACTATTTTAAATATAAAAAACAGGTAAAATATTTTCAAGGAATAGAATAATATGCAAAATGTATATATAACGAAAACGTCGAAGTTTTTGCCAAATCAACCAATTTCTAACGAAGAAATGGAAGATTTTTTAGGAAAAATTAATCAAATTCCTTCAAAAGCTCGAAGAATCGTTTTAAGAAATAATGGAATCAAAACGCGTTATTACGCTCTCGATAAAACTGGAAATGTCACACATTCTAATGCCGAATTGACGAGTAATGCAATTACAAATTTATTTGATACACAGTTCACAAAAAATGAGGTAGAAGTGTTGTCTTGTGGGACTTCAACGCCAGATTTGTTGTTGCCTTCTCATGCCGCGATGGTACACGGTTTATTGCAAAATAGTGTTTCGGTAGAGTTAAATTCTTCTTCGGGAGTTTGTAATTCGGGGATGAATGCGCTGAAATTTGGTTATCTTTCGGTAAAGTCAGGTAATTCTAAAAATGCAGTTTGTTCAGGTTCTGAGCGAGTTTCGACATGGATGAAAGCAGAAAAATTTGAGCATGAAGTTGAGAATTTAAAAGAATTAGAAGAGCAACCAATTATAGCATTCAAAAAAGATTTTTTACGTTGGATGTTATCAGATGGGGCCGCAGCTTTTTTATTGCAAAATCAACCAAACGAAGATTCGATTTCGCTTAAAATAGAGTGGATGGAATCTTATTCTTACGCACACGAATTGGAAACATGTATGTATGCCGGAGGTGATAAATTACCGAATGGAGAAATGAAATCTTGGAGCGATTTTTCTTCGGAAGAATGGTTAAAAGAATCCGTTTTTTCTTTGAAACAAGATGTCAAAGTTCTGAATGATAATATTTTGATAAAAGGCGTAGAAAGCATGAAAGCTGCAATGGATAAACATCAATTATCTTCAAATGAAATTGATTATTTATTACCGCATGTCTCGTCAAATTATTTTGTTCAAGGTTTATATGACGAATTTTGTAAGAGAGATATTTATATTCCGTTAGAGAAATGGTTTATGAATTTAAGCAAAGTTGGAAATGTGGGTTCAGCGTCTGTTTTTTTGATGCTTGACGAACTATTTCAAGACGGAAATCTTAAAAAAGGAGATCGTATTATGCTTTGTGTACCAGAAAGTGGGCGTTTTTCGTATTCGTACGTCTATTTAACAGTCGTTTAAAAAATGAATAAAATACAATTACCCAATCATACAATAGGATTTATCAAACAATTGATTCCACAGCGTGAACCAATTATTATGGTAAATGCTATTTTTGAATATGAAGAGGAAAAAGTTGTTGGAGGCTTAACGGTCAAAAACGATTCGATTTTTGTCGAAAATAATCAATTGAAAGAATCTGGAATATTAGAACACATGGCACAAACAGTTGCTTTGTATACAGGTTATCAATTTTACATTCGAGATGAATCGGTTCCAACAGGATATATTGGCTCGATGAAATCAATAGAGATTAATCGTTTGCCAAAAGTGAATGAGAATTTAACAACAACAGCAACTATTTTGCACGAAGTAATGGGAGTGACTTTGGTTTCGATTGAAACAAAGATAGAAGGAGAAGTAATTGCAAAAGGAGAGATGAAAACAGTGATTGCAGAAACATAATTTTATGAAAGTAAATCAGGAAATTGATATTCAACAATTTCTTCCACATCGTGAACCAATGCTTTTTGTAGACAAGATTTCTTGGATTGAGAAAACCTATGTTGAAGCTTTATTTACGATAAAATCGAATCAATTATTTATTCAGAACGAATATTTTGCAGAAGTTGGTTTATTGGAAAATATGGCGCAAGTTTGTTCGACAATTATTGGACAAAATTATTTTATCAATTTTTCTGATGTACATAAAGGTGATGTAATAGGTTTTATTAGTTCGATTAAACAAGCTGAAATTATGCAATTGCCAAAAGTTAATCAAACCATTATAACAAAAGCAACGTTGTTAGAAGTTTTTGATTACGATGAATTTACAATTAGTTTGATGCAAGCAAAAGTTATATTGAATGACGAAATAATTGCGACAGCTACAATGAATTTAATGCTTCAAAACCATAAAAAATGAAACAATCTGAAGTACCACAAGATAAAGGACATCTCAAGAATTTCAACGAAGTTTATTACGCAATTGATGAACAGGGAGAATTTTCCCAAACATTGAGTGCGGGTTGGGAAGCGAAGAATATTGTTCAGTCCGAAACCTTAAAAATTTTGGAGGAACGTATAGAGGAAGCAAGACAAAAAGTAATTGATGGAAAAGCAAGTCCAATTTTATATTTCATGGAATTGAAACGTATGGATTGGGAAATTTTGTCTAATTATGTCGAAATTTGGAAGATTTTTGTCAAAAGACATGCGAAACCAACTGTTTTCTCAAAATTAAAAGAATCAACACTAAAAAAATATGCCGAAGCTTTTGAAATTTCGGTTGATGAATTAAAAAACTTTGATGGAAACCATAACTGATTTTAAACATTTTCAATCAGCACATTGCGAAAATGGAGTAGCATCTAATTTATTAAAAAATAAAGGAATTGAGATTTCAGAACCAATGATTTTTGGAATTGGCTCAGGACTTTTTTTTGTGTTTTTACCTTTTCTAAAAGTCAATCACGCACCTGCAATTAGTTATCGTCCGATGCCAGGAATGATTTTTAATCGTGCAGCAAAAAATCTTGGTATAAAGGTTAAACGTCATAAATTTCGCTCTACAAAATCTGCCCAAACATTCTTAGATGAACAGCTTTTGGCCAATCGACCTTGCGGCTTACAGGTTGGTGTGTATAATTTAACTTATTTTCCAGAAGAATATAAATTTCATTTTAACGGACATAATTTAGTTGTTTTCGGTAAGCAAGATCAAACGTATTTAATCAGTGATCCTGTGATGCAAGAAACGACAAAGTTGACTGAAAATGAGTTAGAAAAAGTGCGTTTTTCGAAAGGTGTTTTAGCACCAAAAGGACATTTATATTATCCTGAATTTATTCCAGAAAATATAGATTTTGAGAAAGCAATCAAAAAAGGAATTAAGAAAATGTGTCGTGAAATGTTAGCACCAGTTCCGATTGTTGGTGTTCGAGGAATCAGAATGGTTGCGAAACGAATTAAAAAAATGCCAAAGAAAATTGGGAATGCAAAAACGAATTATTTTTTGGCACAAATGATTCGAATGCAAGAAGAGATTGGGACAGGAGGTGGAGGTTTTCGTTATATTTATGCTGCTTTTTTACAAGAAGCTTCACAAAAATTGAATCAACCAAATCTGAATGATTTTGCCTTAGAAATTTCTGCAATTGGGGATAAATGGCGAGATTTAGCTCTAAATGCATCAAGAGTTTATAAAAAACGAAACAATGCACAAGATATTTACGATGTGATTTCGGATCAATTATTGGAATTAGCAGATTTGGAAGAATCGTTTTTTAAACGTTTAAGAAAAGCAATTTAGTCACAGATGATTGAAATTGAAAAATTATATAAAAAATATAAAAATTCTGATGTTTTTGCGCTAGAAGATTTTTCTTTGACGATAAAACAGAACGAAATTCACGGTTTACTTGGTCCAAATGGAGCAGGGAAAACAACCTTGATGTCGATACTTTCTGGATTGATTAAACCAACTTCTGGTAATGTTGTGATTCAAAATTTAAATCAAAAAACAGATTTAAAAAAGATTCAAAAAATCATTGGAATTGTTCCGCAAGAATATGCGTTGTATCCAACGTTGACAGCGAGAGAAAATTTAGAATTTTTTGGAAAAATTTATAAAGTTCCTTCAAAAGAATTACACGAAAAGATTCAGCTTTTGACTGAAAAAGTAGGAATGAGTAAGTTTTTAGATAAAAAAATTGATTCTTTTTCGGGAGGAATGAAACGTCGCATTAATTTATTGGCAGGAATTCTTCATCAGCCAGAAATTCTTTTTTTAGATGAGCCAACTGTTGGCGTTGATATACAATCAAAAATTGCATTATTAGACTATTTACAAGAGCTTCATCAACAAGGAATGTCGATTGTTTATACATCTCATCATATGGCAGAAGCCGAAGATTTTTGTACGCAAGTCACGATTATGAATCAAGGAAAATCAATTGTTACAGCTGAACCGAAAGAATTAATCAAGCAAGTGAATGTATATAATTTGGAGGAAGCTTTTGTTAATTTAACTAAATTATCGTGATATGTTGAGCCAACTTTTAGCATGTATAAAGAAAGAAATTTTATTACTTATTCGTGATATTGGCGGATTGGTGATTCTTTTTATTATGCCTTTGATTTTGGTTATTACGGTGACTAAAATTCAGAAAAGTACCTATGATTCTTTTGCTGAAGCAAGTATTCCTGTTCTATTTATTGATCATGATCAAGGTAGTATTTCTGCGATTGTAAAAAAACATATTTCACATTCAGGAAATTTAAAAATTGTAACTGAATTAAATGGGAAAAAATTAACGGAAGATGAACTGAAAACTGAAGTTTTTAAAGGAAAATACCAAGTTGGAATTGTAATTCCAGCGAAATTATCAAAGGATTTGAATTATAAAATCAATCAAAATGTTGAGAAAATTCTGAACGAATTTGCTTTTGATAGCACGCAAGTTAAATATAATCAACAAGTCAATCCAAAAACGATTAAATTATACTTTGATCCTGCAACTTCATTGGCTTTCAAAGAAAATGTGTCGAATGTTTTGGATAAATTAATTACAGATACTGAGAATAAAAGTATTTACAAAGCATTTCAACAAGAGATGGGATCAAATGATTTAGGATTTCAAAATGAGAAGTTTATTCATTTTCAAGAGATTGTTCCTGAAGATTCTAAATCAGTTTTGAAACCAAATGTTACACAACATAATGTGCCTGCATGGACATTATTTGCGATATTTTTTATTGTTGTTCCGCTTTCTATCAACATTGTAAAAGAAAAAAGTTTAGGCACACATATTCGACTATTAACAAGTCCAATGCCTTATTCTGTTCAAATTATCGGAAAAACCATCACGTATTTAATCATAAGTTTATTGCAATTTACAATGATTTTATGTGTCGCTAAATTAGTCTTTCCATTGATTGATTTACCAGGTTTCAAAACGGATGGCATATTATTTTCTATTTACGGATTAACTATATTTGCTTCTTTGGCAGCAATTGGATTAGGACTTTTAATAGGTACAATTGCGAAAACCCAAGAACAATCTGCACCTTTTGGAGCGACTTTAGTCGTTATTTTAGCTGCAATTGGTGGTGTTTGGATTCCAGTTTTTGCGATGTCAGATTTTATGCAACATTTTGCGAAAATATCACCGATGAATTGGGCACTCGATGGCTATTATAGTTTAATTCTGCGAAATCATTCTTTTCTTCAGATTGTTCCGAATATTATTTTGTTAACTTTGTTCTATATTATTACCTTGTTTGCCGCTATATATTATGATAAGTTCAGAAGAGAAGATTAAAACATTAGTACATAATTCCAATTTCGCAGTACGATTCAATGAAACCGATCCGTTGGGAATCGTGTGGCATGGGAATTATATTACGTATTTTGAAGATGGAAGGGAAGCTTTTGGACGTCATTTTGGGATTAGTTATTTGGATATTCAAAAAAGCGGATTTGTAACACCAATCATTAAGTCGGTTTGTGAACATAAATTTCCATTGAAATATGGCGATAAATGTAGAGTAGAAACAACTTTTGAAGATACTTTGGCTGCTAAAATGATATACAGATTCAAGATTTTCAATCAAGATGAAAAATTGGTTTGTATTGGAGAAACGACTCAAGTTTTTTTAGACAACGAAGGAGATTTAATGTTAACATTGCCACCATTTTTTGAAGAATGGAAGAAAAAAGTAGGATTGTTGTAATGGAAAAAGTTTACATTAATCGTGCAAATATTTTAACGCCTTTCGGAAATTCAATTGAAACAAATTGGAATGAATTGTTGAAAGGAAATTCGGCTGTTTCTAAAATTGATTCATTTGGTCATTTAAAGAATTTTTATGCTGGGAAAATTGAGGATGATATTTTCTTAAATTTAAAAAATGAACTAAAAGATAATCAACATTATACACGATTAGAAATAATTGGTATTTCAGCTCTTCAATCTATTATTGAAAAATCAAAAATTTCACAACGAACTGCTTTTGTACTTTCAACTACAAAAGGAAATATTGATCAACTTTCTGATTCTTTAGAAAAAGTTTCAATTCCAAATTTTGCAAAGAAAATTGCAGATTATTTTGGATTTAAAACTGAACCAATTATCATTTCAAATGCTTGTGTTTCTGGAGTTTTAGCAGTTAATGTTGCAAAACGTTTCATTGAAATTGATGAGTTTGATGATGCATATGTTTTGGCTTTGGATGAGTTGACAGATTTTGTTTTGACAGGTTTCAATTCTTTTCAAGCAATGGATTTTGAATTATGTAAACCATTTGACAAAGATAGAAAAGGTGTTAATTTAGGCGAAGCTGCGGCTTGTGTTTATCTTTCAAAAAGTCAAGAAGAAAATAGTTTTCAGATTTTGGGTGAATCTTCAATTAACGATGCAAATCATATTTCTGGACCATCTCGAACGGGTGAAGGTTTGGTCTTGAGTATAGAAGTCGCGATGAAAGAAGCCAATATTTCATCAAATGAAATTGATTATATTTCGGCACATGGAACGGCGACATTGTATAACGATGAAATGGAAGCAATTGCTTTTAATCGTTTACAAATGGATAAAACTCCGACAAATAGTTTAAAAGCTTTTTATGGACATACATTGGGCGCTTCTGGATTGTTGGAATTAATTATTGCGATGAAGCAAGCTGAAGAAAATTTAGTTTTGAAAAGTCATAATTTTAGTGAAATAGGAACTTCAGTTCCATTAAATATTTTGAATGAAAATCTTCAAAAAGAAGTCAATATTATCTTGAAAACTTCATCTGGTTTTGGAGGAAGTAATGCTGTAATTATTCTAAAAAAAGTTCAGAATGACTAAAGTTGAGATTAAAAACGAACAAGTTTGGTTGAATGATGAACTTCATTTTGAAGATTCTTCAGGAGATTTTGGTATATTTTCGAAAAATTTCTTCAAATCTTTCGAAATTGATTATCCAAAATTTTATAAAATGGATTATCAAAGTAAATTAGCTTTTTTAGCTGCCGAAATTTTGTTGAAAGATGAGAATACTTTAAATGAAAATCAAGATATTGCATTGGTTTTTGCAAATCGAAATTCGAGTTTAGAATCAGATTTGAAACATCAACAAAGTATTCAATCTACTGATGAAATTTTTCCAAGTCCTGCTGTTTTTGTTTATACATTAGCAAATATTTGTTTAGGTGAAGTAAGTATTCGTCATGGATTGAAGACAGAAAATGCTTTTTTTATTTCGAAAAATTTTAATGAAGAACAATTAAAAAAATATGCGAATTATTTAATTCGAAAAAACAAAGCAAAGAAAGTTGTTTTGGCTTGGGTAGATTATTTACAAGGTGATTACGAAGCGAAAATGTACTTAATAGATTAAAAACAATATTAGTTTACAATAAAAAATACTATGGAAAATTTAATTAACGACTTAAAAGTAAAAATTATCGAAATTTTAAACCTTGAAGATGTATCAGTAGAGGATATCAAAAATGATGATCCTTTATTTGGTGACGGTTTGGGATTAGATTCAATCGATGCTTTGGAGTTGATTGTTTTATTGGATAAAGAATATGGAATCAAAATTACTGATCCAAAAGAAGGAAAAACAATCTTTCAATCGGTAGAAGTAATGGCAGATTATATTGAAAAAAATAGAACAAAATAATGCATAAAAAAGTTGGAATAACAGGAATGGGAATTATTTCGGCAATTGGTAAGAATGTCGAAGAGAATTTCGATTCATTAATTCATCAAAAGCATGGTTTATCATGCCTTGAAAATTTTGATTCTATTCATAAAAATGAAATTTTTGTAGGTGAAATTAAATTATCGAATGATGAATTAGCAACTTTTTTAAACTTATCTTCAGAGAATAATTTCTCTCGAACAGCGATGTTAGGACTAATAGCTGTGAAAGAAGCTCTGAAAAATGCAGGAATCGAAAACGTAAATGAAGTCAGAACAGGACTGATTTCTTCGACAAGTGTGGGAGGAATGGATATGACGGAAAATTATTTTTTGGATTATGAAAACCTGCCCGAGAAACAAAAGTATATTTCGAGTCACGATGCGGGCGCTTCTTCCAATCAAATTGCAAATGAAATTGGTTTGAAAGGCTTTGTTTCTACAATTAGTACGGCTTGTTCTTCGGCTGCGAATGCGATTATGTATGGAGCGCGCTTGATTAATTCAGGAAAATTAGATAGAGTGATTGTTGGCGGAACGGATGCTTTGTCAAAATTTACCATTAATGGATTCAAAAGTTTGATGATTTTGAGTGATGAGTTTAATCAACCATTTGATGAAAATCGAAAAGGTCTAAATCTTGGTGAAGCAGCAGCTTATTTAGTTTTAGAATCAGAAGAATCAGTTCAAAAGTCAAATAAAAAAGTTCTTGGTTATTTAGTTGGTGCTGGAAATGCTAATGATGCATTTCATCAAACAGCTTCGTCTGAAAATGGAGAAGGAGCGTATTTGGCGATGAAAAAAGCGTTCGAAACTTCTATTATTCAGCCTTCAGAAATCGATTATATTAATGTTCATGGAACTGCAACAAACAATAATGATATAACAGAAGGTCGAGCTTTGAAGAGAATTTTCCGAGAAAATGTCCCTAATTTTAGTTCTACAAAACCATTTACAGGTCATACGTTGGCTGCTGCAGCGAGTGTAGAAGCGGTATTCAGTTTGTTGAGTATTCAACATAATCTTGTTTATCCAAATCTTAATTTTCAATCTCCGATTGAAGAGTTGAATATCTTTCCGACCACAAAATTGGAAAAGAAAGATATTGAATATGTGTTATCAAATTCGTTTGGTTTTGGAGGAAATTGTTCAACTTTAATTTTTTCTAAATCATGAAAGAAGTATTTGTAAACGGATTAGGCTTTGTAAATGTGCGATTTATAGATATAATAACTGATGATTTTCTTCCTTTAGAAGCTTCTATTACTAAGGCAAAATCGCCTTCGTTAAAAGATATTATTTCTCCTGCGATGAGTCGTAGAATGGCTTCTGGTGTAAAAATGGGAATTTATTCTTCTCTAAAAGCATTGAATGAGGCAGGAATTAAACAACCAGAAGCAATAATTACTGGAACTGCTTTGGGTTGTTTGGTTGATTCTGAGAAGTTTTTGACAAATATTATTCAAAACAAAGAAGAGTTTTTGACGCCAACAGCTTTTATTCAATCTACGCACAATACAGTTGGTTCTCAAATTGCTTTGCATCTTGGTTGTAATGCGTATAATTTCACGTATACAAATGGTTTTAATTCGTTTGAAAATGCACTTCTAGATGGTTTTTTACAAGTTGAAAATCAAGAAGTAAATAACGTTTTGGTTGGTGGAATTGATGAAATTGGAGAAAGAACATATCAGTTGTTACAATTAATTGGTGAGATTGAATCAGAAGAAAATCAAGGAATTAAATATAGTGAAGGTGCTCATTTTTGTGTTTTATCTAATAAAAGAAATGAAAATTCTTATACAAAAGTTTTAGATGTTTCTATTTTAAATCAATTTGAAGATTTATATTCCGAAATTTTAAAATTCATTCAATTGAATCATATTGATTTAACCGATATTGATTCGATTATTTCTGGTGAAAATTTATTGAATATTAATGATTTAAATCAACTTGAGTTATTTGGATACAAAGATTTTATTGGAGAATTTGGAACTTCCTCTGCTTTCGGATTTGTGTTAGGTTGTGAATTATTGAAAAATCAAACTTTACCAAACCAATTCAAAAAGAATGACGTAAAAGCTGAAAGTTATAAAAACGTACTTTTAGTGAATGGTCATAAAGGTAAAGATTTGAGTTTAGTATTGCTTCAATCGATATGAAATTCAGAGTAGTCACAATCCTTTTTGTAGTTATACTAATTTGTTTATCAATTGGTTGTTTTACAAAAGGTTTGTCTTTTTTTTATTTGTTTATACCTTTTATTATTTGGTTGTTATTGACAATTTTTGGAGCTTTTGAAATTCGATTTAACTATTTTTTGAAAGCTTATCATCGAGGAAATAATCATTCAGAGAAAATAATTTCTCTTACTTTTGATGATGGACCGACGGAATTTACACTAAGAATTTTAACCATTTTAGAAAAAAATAGTGCAAAAGCAACTTTTTTTTGCATTGGTAGACAAATCGAAAATTATCCTGAAATTCTTGAAATAACTCATCAATCAGGACATTTGATAGGGAATCATACATTTCATCACTCTTCTAAAAATGGTTTTTATTCAACAGAAAAAATCATTGATGAAATCGTTTCTACCAATCAACTTATTGGAGAAAAAATAAACGTTACGACGAAAATTTTTAGACCACCTTTTGGTGTCACAAATCCACATATAGCAAAGGCTTTAAATAAAACACAACATAATGTAATTGGTTGGGATATTCGTTCTTTGGATACAGTTATCAATGATGAAAAAAAATTATTGAACCGAATTACTGGTCGAATAAAGCCTGGTTCTATTATTTTGATGCACGATACTTCAGACAAAACTGCGAATGTTTTAGAGCAATTATTCGTATTTTTACAAAAGGAAAATTATAAAGTAGTTCCATTAAATGAACTCTTGAAAATTGATGTATATGAAAACTAAAATCTTCATTTTATTAGCTTTTTTTCACTTGACAATTTTTGCGCAAGAAAGTAAAATGAGTAATGCTGAAATTGAGAATTTCAAAAAAGATATTATAGCTGATTCTAAGAAAATACAAACGTTGACGGCTGATTTTACACAATATAAAGTGATGAGTTTCTTGGATAAACCAATTGTTTCGAAAGGAAAATTGTACTTGCAAAATCCTAAAGCGATGCGTTGGAATTATACACAACCAATTGATTATAATGTGATTTTTAACAATGGAAAAATTTACATTAATGATGAAGGGAATAAATCGAGTGTAGATTTACAAGGAAATAAAAAATTTGAAAAATTAAATCAATTAATTGTCGGAAGTGTAAGTGGAAATTTGTTTGATACAAACGATTTTATCATAACTTTTGCGAAAACTGATAAATCTCGAATTGCAAAATTACAACCAAAAATAAAGGATGTAAAAAAGTACATCAAAGAAATTCAGTTGACGTTTTATTCAGGTCAATCAACGGTTACAGAAGTCAAATTAATTGAACCTTCGGATGATTACACGAAAATTTTATTTACCAACAAATCTTTAAATAAAACAATAAATGCGTCTGTTTTTAATCCTTAGTTTTTTCATTTTAACCTCTTGTGGAACGACTTACAAAATTGCTGATATACAAGAACAACAAAAGGATGAAAGGGAGTTTTTGAACCCATATTTTAGTTCAACTGATAAAGAGTATAGTTATCGTTTCAAGATTACGTTCATGAAAAAGGAAATGAAAGGTAATTTTGTTGTGAAAAAATTGGGTTACAACTCGCATCGTGTGGTAATGACGTCTGATTTTGGGAATACGTTATTCGATTTGTCAGTTACAGACCACGATTATACATTGAATTATGTAATGCCAGATTTGAAAAAAAAAGTGGTTGTAAAAACTCTTGCAGAAGATTTACAAGCTATTTTTAAGAATGATTTTCAAGTTGATGAGCATATAAAAACGACAGATCAAACGATTTTAAAATCAAAAGAAGTGAGTTTAATTTTTGCTAAGAATGAATCAAATTATTTTAAAGAATTGGTTCATTTAAAGAAGAATAAAATAAAAACGATTAATCAATTTTCAGGAGATCAAACAGATTTTCCTGATCAGATTTTAATCAAACATAATCACTTCAATTTAAGTATCACACTTACAAAAGTAAATATACAATTAGAGGAAGAGTAAACTAACGTACAAATCATCTTTTTTTAGATTATATTTGTAACTCAAAACTATTACAAATGCTTATTCCTAATCTATATATCATTAAAAATACTGAGAAAATTGATGAAAATAATTTTAAAGTTCAAATTGAATTAAATCCAAATCATCAAGTTTTCGAAGGTCATTTTCCAAATAACCCAATTACACCTGGTGTTTGCATGATGCAGATAATAAAGGAGATAACAGAAGGTTTTGTTTCGAAAGATTTGTTTTTGTCTAAAGTTTCGAATGTGAAATTTATGGCGACAATAAATCCGTTTATTAATCCTATTTTGGATTTGAGTTTGAATGTTGTTTGTGAAAATAATGAAGTGAAAGTGAAAAATTCTTCATTTTTTGAAACGACAAATGCGTTAAAATTTAGTGCAATTTATAAAGTTTTAGATTAATGAAAACTCTATTATCTATTTTTTTATCGGTTTCATTTTTCTTTGGATTAACCTTATCCGAATTGAGAACAGATTTTGAAAACGCTTCAAAATCATCGAATAATGTATCTATTTTGTATAATAAATTAGATAATTATTCAGGTGATAATCAAACAATTATTGCATATAAAGGTGCGTCTAAAATTCTGAAAGCAAGGTATATAAAAGATAAGGAAACGAAGAAACAATATTTTACAGATGGAGCAACTTTGATCAATAATTCGATAAAAAAAGACTCTAAAGATGTTGAAAATCGTTTAATTCGATTGATTATTCAAGAGAATATTCCAAAGTTTATCAAATACAATCAAAATATACAAGAAGATAAAACATTTATTGTCGAAAATTTTAGTTCTGCACCAAAAGAAGTAAAAACTTTGGTGAAATCGTACGC
Source organism: Empedobacter sp. UBA7252 (assembly GCF_002472765.1). Lineage (NCBI taxonomy): Bacteria > Pseudomonadati > Bacteroidota > Flavobacteriia > Flavobacteriales > Weeksellaceae > Empedobacter > Empedobacter sp. UBA7252. The sequence goes on along the minus strand of NZ_DKSQ01000002.1, from coordinate 54,979 downwards.
CAAAAAATACAATACTTTTACAGCGCAACAGCTGAAAAAACTAAATTAATCAATGGATTTTTCGATTATTCGACATAAAATAGACGAACAAAAAGTTTGTGTACTTATTCCGACTTACAACAATCATAAAACATTGAAGCGTGTGATTGACGGAGTTTTAGATTACACGAATCAAATTATAGTTATAAATGATGGATCGACGGATTCTACTTCTGAAATTTTAAAAGATTATCAGAATCAGTTTATTGTAATTGAACTTCCAGAGAACAAAGGAAAAGGAAATGCACTTCGTATTGGTTTTAAAACTGCGCGAGAAAAAGGCTACCATTATGCATTGACAATCGATTCTGACGGTCAACATTTTCCATATGATATTCCAAATTTTATTACAGAATTAGATCAAAAAAATAAGCCTGTTTTAATTATTGGAAGTCGTCAAATGGAGCAAGATGGAATTCCGAAGAAAAGTAGTTTTGGAAATAAGTTTTCTAACTTTTGGTTTTGGTTCGAGACTGGAATTAAGCTGAATGATACACAATCTGGTTATCGTTTGTATCCGTTGAAATTTATTCCGAAAAAGTTTTGGACAAATAAATTCGAATTCGAAATTGAGATTATTGTACGAACAGCTTGGAAAGGAGTTGAGGTGACCAATATTCCGATTGATATTTTGTACGATCCAAACGAACGAGTTTCACATTTTCGTCCATTTCAAGATTTTACGAGAATTAGTATTTTGAATACTTTTCTGGTTTTTTTGACGATTTTTTACATCAAACCACGAAATTTTTTCTTCAGTTTCAAAAAAAAAAATATACGAACATTCATTAAAGAAGATATTCTAGGGAGTAATGATAGCAATAAAGTAAAAGCGCTTTCAATTGCTTTGGGAATTTTTCTTGGAATTGCACCATTTTGGGGCTTTCAAACTTTTTTATCCATTTTTTTAGCGTCGATGTTTCGTCTTAATAAAGTGATTAGTTTCTTTTGTTCCAACATTAGTATTCCGCCAATGATTCCGATAATTATTTATCTTTCTTTGTTGACTGGGGGATTTATTTTGCAAGACAATTTTCAATTGGATTTGAGTTTGGTTTCTTTTGAAATTATCAAAAAAAATCTGCTTCGTTATATTGTCGGAAGTTTAGTTTTAGCTACTTTTTGTAGTATTGTTAGTGGAATTGTAAGTTATTTTTTATTAATTTATTTCAGTCAAAAGACAATTAAGAATGCATAAATTTTTCTACAACATATTTTTACAAATCAAGGCAAATAAATGGTTGAGTGTATTATTTTTTATTCTCTTTTTACTTGGTTGTGTTTTTTTTTCAAATCGACTAAAATTTGAAGAAGATATTACGCGAATCATTCCGAAAGATGAGAAAAATGATGCAATGGCAAAGGTTATTGCTCAATTAAAATTTACGGATAAAGTTGCGGTGATTATCGAAAAAGATAAAGCTGGAACGTTGGATGATATGACGGCGCAAGCAACAGATTTTTTAGATAGTGTTCAGCCGTTAAGTAATTATTATAATGATATTCAAGGTCAATATGATTTAGATAATTTTGCTTCGACTTTTGATTTCGTTCATCAAAATTTGCCACTTTTTTTAGAGAAAGAAGATTATAAAAAGTTAGAACAAAAACTCTTAAAAGATTCGATTGCTTCTATTGTTGAAAGTAATTACAAAAGTTTGATTACACCGACTGGAATTGTTTCAAAAGAATTTATGTTGAAAGATCCGCTTGGGTTGACTTTTGTTGCATTAAATCGTTTAAAAGAAAAGAATTTGACGGATGATTTCGAAGTTTACAATGGATTTATTGTGACGAAAGATCATTCGAAATTATTTCTTTTTATCAATCCTAAATTTTCAGGAAGTGAAACAGAACATAATACTGAATTTGTTAATCGTTTAGAAGAAATTCAACAGCATTTAAATCCAGAATATAGCGGAAAATCAACATTGAGTTATTTCGGTTCAAGCTTTATTGCAGTTGCGAATGCAAAACAAATTAAACAAGATATTATAACAACCGTTTTGATTTCGATGATTACATTAATGATCATTTTAATTGTATTCTATCGAAAAATTTACATTCCGATAATTATTTTTATTCCTTCCGTTTTTGGTTTTTTCTTCGCTTTGGCACTTTTGTATTTTATTCAAGGTACAATTTCTGCAATTTCATTGAGTATTGGAGCAGTTTTATTAGGAATAACAATTGATTATTCGCTGCATATCATGACGCATTATAAGCACAATAGCGATTCTAAAACATTGTTTAGAGAGATTACGAAACCGTTAATCATGAGCTGTACGACAACAGCGATTGCATTTTTGTGTTTACTTTTTGTGAAATCAGATGTGTTGAAAGATTTAGGAATTTTTGCTGGAATAACAGTTATTGTTTCTGGTATTTTTTCTTTATTGATTATTCCACATTTATATCATCCAAAACAAGATGCGATTGAAAATAATTCTTCAATAATAGAGAAGTTAGCGTTCTTTTCATTTCATAATAACAAGATATTGATTGGTGCTTGTGTTCTTTTGATTATTGTGAGTTGTTTTACGTTTAATAATGTCAATTTTGATAAAGATTTATCCAAATTGAATTACGTTCCAACCGATCAAAAAATAGCGGAACAAAAGTTAGAAACATCGTCTAATTCTATCTCAAAATCGTTGTATGTTGTCAATTATGGAAACAATGTAGAAGACGTATTAAATGAAAATATTGCGTTAACAAATAAGTTACAAAAAGCAGAAAATAGAGATGAGATTTTAAGTTATAATTCTATTCAATCGTTGATTTTACCAATTTCTGTTCAACAAGAAAAAATATATGATTGGAAAAATTTTTGGAATTCAGATAAAGTGAATTTTGTAAAGAATGAATTTATCAAGGATGGAAAAAAATATGGTTTCAAAAAAGAAATTTATAATCAATTTTTCTCAATTTTTGATAAAGCATATCAACCTTTAAATTTAGAAGATTATAGAGCATTTAATCCGTCGCTTTTTGAAGAATTTGTTTCGCAAAAAAAAGGTTTTTATACGATTTCTACTTTAGTAAAATTAAAGGAAGAAAGCCGAGAAAACTTCATCAAACAATATCATAATAAAGAAACAATTGTAATTGATCGCAAACAGTTAAACGAAAATTTTTTAGGAAATTTAGTGACAGATTTTAATAATCTTGTCAATTACTCATTTATTGCTGTTTTATTAATATTGTGGTATTTCTTTCGACGTATAGAATTGGTTATTATCAGTGCGATTCCTATTGCGTTATCGGGCTTGGTTACTGCTGGATTGATGGGACTTTTTGATATTAAATTCAATATTTTTAGCAGTATTGTTTGTACATTGGTTTTTGGTCATGGTGTTGATTTTAGTATTTTTATGACGAGTGCTTTACAAAAAGAATATACGACCGGAAAAGATGAAATGCCTACTTATCGCACTTCGATTTTGTTAGCAGTTATCACGACAATTTTAGCAATTGGAGCACTTATTTTTGCTAAACATCCAGCGTTGAAATCAATCGCATCAGTTTCTTTAGTTGGAGTTGTGGCGGCACTAGTGATTACATTTATTTTCTACCCAATTTTATTTCGATTTTTCATCTCAAATCGTCCTAAAAAAGGTAAATCTCCAATGACGTTGTGGTTGGCAATTCAAAGTGGGATTTTCTTCATTTATTTTGGATTATTTGGTACAATAACGTCTTTAATCCTTCGATTTTTTATGCTTATTTTACCAATCTCGAAAGAAAAAAAATATAAACTTTTTGGATGGGGAATGTCAACTTTTATGAAATCTGTGTTGATGTTAAAGCCAACGGTTGTCAAGAAAATTATTAATCCAAATCAAGAAGACTTCAAGAAACAGTCAATCATAATTGCGAATCACACTTCGTTCTTGGATACGTTGGCGATTGGAATGTGTACGCCTAAAATTGTGTTCTTAGTGAACGATTGGGTTTATAAATCGCCGATTTTTGGTCGAGCTGTGAAAATGGCAGGTTTTTATCCTGTTTCAAACGGTGTTGAAAATAATATTGAAGAGATTAAAACTCGAATTGGGAATGAGTTTTCGTTGATGATTTTCCCTGAAGGAACACGTTCTCGAACGAATAATATTAATCGTTTTCATAAAGGTGCATTTTATTTGGCGGAGAAATTGAAACTTGATATTTTACCAATTTATATTCATGGAAATTCAGAGATTATTCCAAAAGGAGATTTTTTAATTTTTGATGGACATATTTATTCAATAATAGGTAAAAGAATTGCTTGGAATGATGAAAACTATGGTTTGAATTATTCAGAACGAACTAAAAGAATCAGTAAGGAATTTAAAAATAATTTTCAAGAAATTCGAGATAAATATGAAGATAAAAACTATTGGAAACAGAAATTATTTTTAAGTTTTTTGTACAAAGAATCTGAAATTATTCAAGTTGTAAAAAAGGATTTTAGTTTGAATAAATCTGTTTATCATCAATTAAATAATGCATTTACAAAAGATGAAAAAATAGTTCATTTTTCGAATGATTTTGGACAAATTGATTTTTTATTATTGATGCAACAAGCAAACCGAAAAATAATAACGTTTGTAAAAGAGGAAGAAAAGCGAGAGATTGCAGCAACAAATTACATTACAAAAATTCGTTCGTTAGAATATCGTTCTGATCTTGATGTTATAGATGATTATAAGACGCTTTTAATTTCTACTGATATTGAAAATATTTATCAAGAAACAATAAATCAATTTGAGAAAATTGTTGTTTTAAAGAATAGAAATATTGACGAATCACTTTTTACAAGTTTTGCCCAACAAACCGAAACAAATGAATACACAATTTACACAAAATAATTCTGAATCTCATTACGATGTAGTCGTTATTGGTAGTGGTTTGGGAGGACTTGTTTCTGCGCTTATTTTGGCAAAAGAAGGAAAGAAAGTTGTTGTATTAGAAAAGAACAATCAGTTTGGAGGGAATTTGCAAACTTTTGTTCGAAATAAAACAATTTTTGATACTGGTGTTCACTATGTTGGAGGTTTGGATAAAGGAGAAAATTTGTATAACTATTTCAGTTATTTGAATATATCCGACAAATTGAAATTGCGCCAGTTGAATAAAAATGGTTTTGATATGATTTCGTTTGATGATGATTCTCAGGAATATCCAATTGCGCAAACGTATCAGAATTTTGTTGATCAATTAGCTGTTTTTTTTCCTGAAGAGAGAGAAAATTTAATCAAATACAGCAAAAAATTAGAGGAAATTTGTTCTGCTTTTCCTATGTATAATTTGAATATCGGAACTTTTGCTGATGAAGAAGATTTTTTGTCGATTAATGCGAAAGAATACATCGATTCGGTTTTCACAAATAAGCGTTTGAAAGCGGTTTTAGTAGGAAATAATTTTCTTTATGTAGGACAAGCAGAGAAAACGCCTTTGTACATACACGCGCTTTCAGTTAACTCTTATATACATTCGGCTTGGAGATGTGTAAATGGAGGAAGCCAAATCGCGAAACTTTTGATCAAAGAACTGAAGAAATATGGAGGTGAAATTTATAAATACCAAGAAATAAAATCATTTGTACAAAACGAGAATGAAGAAGTAATTGGTTGTGAAACAACAAAAGGAAAACGTTTCTTTGGTAATTTATTCATTTCGAATATTGACATTAAAAAAACAATAGATATGTTAGGCGAGCGTAAGTTTGGTAAACCATTTTCTCGACGCGTCAAAAGCTTGGAAGTAACGCCTTCTGCATTTACTATTTATATTGTTTTTAAGCCAAAAAGTTTTTCCTATATCAATCATAATATTTATCATTTTAACTCGATAAATGATGTGTGGGACAGCTACGAAAAAACTACAAATGATTGGCCAAATACATACATTGCAACATTTAGTATGGATCAAAAAGATGAAGAGTATTCGGAAAGTATGACGGTTATGACGTATATGATGTTTGATGAAGTACAAAAATGGGAAGAATCGTATAATGTTGATATTAATGATAATTACGGAAATAGAGGAGAAGAATATGAAGAATTTAAACGTCAGAAAACGGAATTAATCATTCGTAAATTAGAGAAAAAATTTCCTGATATTAGAGAAAAAATTTCTTCAATTCATACTTCTACGCCTTTATCTTATCGCGATTTTATAGGTTCTGAAAAAGGAAATATGTATGGATATTTGAAAGATAGTAATCATCCGATGAAAACATTTATTTCACCAAGATCAAAAGTAAAAAATGTGTTTTTTACTGGTCAAAATGTCCGTGTTCATGGAGTTTTGGGTGTAACGGTTGGTGCATTTGTAACATGTTGCGAAATCCTTGGTGCTGACTATTTAATGAATAAAGTTCATCGTGAAATAAAACTAAATGCGAATGAATAAAACTATTTACTTTTTTACGTTTATTTTTTTTACGTTTATATCTTGTGGCATTAGAAAAAGTTTAGAAAATCGTCCTGATTTGTCTACTTTTCAATCAAAACAATATAGTAGAAATGAGATCAATGACTCACTTTTTTATATTGAAAATAATTTTTTTAAGAAAAATAAAACACAAAATTGGGAACTTTTTGTTTCGGGAGATCCGTTAGAAATTGGTCAAAAAACAGGTGTTTTAACGAAAGAATTATATGCTTTTCAAGAGCAATCTTTCATGAATTTGATAACTGATTTTATTCCTTCTGAAAAGCGCAGAAAATTTCTTTTCAAAGTACTCAAATATTATAATCGAGATTTACATAAATATGTCAACAACGAATATAAAGCACAAATTTATGGACTTTCTGAGTCTGCAAATAGCCACTATGATTCGTTAATAGACAAATATAATCGTAACCTTTTTTTACATGGGGCGCACGATATAGGACATGCTATGCATGATTTGATGTTGGTTGGTTGTTCATCTTTGGCTGTTTTGGATAATAAATCTGAAGATGGAGGTTTGTTGATTGGTCGCAATTTTGACTTTTATGCAAATGATGATTTTGCGAAGAATAAAATAGTTTCGTTTGTCAAGCCAAATTCTGGTTATCCATATATGTCGGTGACTTGGTGTGGAATGATTGGTGTTTCGTCTGGAATGAATCTGGAAGGGCTTACAGTAACGATAAATGCGGGAAAATCTTCTATTCCACTTAAAGCAAAAACGCCTATTTCTCTCGTTGCTTTAGAAATTTTACAATATGCCTCAACGATTGATCAAGCAATTGAAATAGCAAAGACTAAAAAGGTTTTCGTTTCTGAGAGTATCATGATTGGTAGTTCAAAAGATCATCGTGTGGTGTTGATAGAAATTTCTCCTAAAAAGTTTGGTGTTTATGAAGTTCAAAATCAACCTTATTTAGCTTGTACTAACCATTTTCAGAGTGATGTTTATTTGGATGATAAGCGAAATAATATTCAAAAAGAGGAAAGTCATTCGGTTTATCGTTTTGAAAAAATTGAAGAACATCTTTCGAATGAAAATAAGCTAAATCCCACTAAAATGGTTGAATTATTGCGTGATACAAATGGTTTGAAAAACACTAAATTAGGTTACGGAAATGAAAAGGCTTTGAATCAACTATTGGCGCATCACGCAGTTGTTTTTCAACCAGATAAACGATTGGTTTGGGTTTCGTCAAATCCATATCAATTAGGTGAGTTTACAGCTTATGATTTGAATAAAATTTTTAATGATTCTATTTCAAATTATATGTTAAATGTAGATAGTTTGAGAATAGAAAAAGACAAGTTTGTCTTATCTGCTGATTATTCTAATTATGAAAAATATCGTGAACAAACACACCAAATAAGTAAGTTGATAAAAGAAAATAAGAAAATTGATGAAACTTTTTTAACAAGTTACATTCAAAATAATCCTGATTTTTGGTTGGTTTATGACAAAGTTGGTGATTATTATTTTCAGCAGAAAGATTATCAACAAGCGAGTTTTTATTATAAATTAGCATTGACAAAGGAGGTGACTACAGTTCCTGACCGAAATAAAATTCAGAAAAAATTATCCAAATGTTCTCGAAAAACGCGTTAACATCCTTAGAACTTCAATCTTTAGAAGAGATTAAAGAATTTCAAAATCAGAAACTTCAAGAACAGATAAAGTATCTTGCGACGCATTCCAAATTTTATCAAGATTTATTCAAAAAATATCAAATTGATTGGAAATCTATTCAAACAACGGAAGATTTAAAATTAATTCCTGTTACAACGAAGAATGATTTGCAACAATATAATTTTGATTTTTTATGTGTTCCATTAACTGAAATTATTGATTACTCAACAACTTCTGGAACTTTAGGTGATCCTGTAACATTTGGTTTGACGGATAAAGATTTAGATCGTCTGGCAGCAAATGAAATGAATTCTTTTCAACGAATTGGGGTTCAAAAAGGTGATGTTGTACAATTGATGACAACGATTGATCGTCGTTTTATGGCTGGTTTGGCGTATTTTCTTGGTTTGAGAAAAATAGGCGCGGGCGTTATTCGTGTTGGTGCTGGAGTTCCGCAATTGCAATGGGATTCTATTTTAAAATATCAACCCAAATTTTTGGTTGCTGTTCCATCTTTTTTATTGAAAATGTTAGATTATGCAGAGAAAAATAACATCGATTATCAAAATTCATCCGTAAAATCGGTTTTGTGTATTGGAGAGTCGTTGCGTGATAAAGATTTGAATTCGTCTTTGTTGGCGCAAAAAATAAATTCGAAATGGGATATTCAACTTTTTTCGACTTATGCTTCAACCGAGATGGGAACAGCGTTTACAGAATGTAATGAATCGGTTGGAGGACATCATCAGCCAGATTTGATTATCACAGAAATTTTAGACGAGAATAATGAAGTTGTACAAGATGGTGAATTAGGTGAATTGACAATTACAACATTAGGAATAGAAGGAATGCCTTTATTGCGTTTTAAAACAGGTGATTTAGTACGCAAACATTCCGATAAATGTATATGCGGGAGTAATTCGTATCGATTAGGACCAGTTGAAGGTAGAAAGCAACATATGATAAAGTACAAAGGAACAACCTTGTATCCGCCAGCTTTACATGATATTTTGAATCATTTTGATGAAATCAAATTACATTTAATCGAAATTTATTCGAACGAATTTGGAACAGATGAAATTTTAATTCGATTAGTTTCAACAGACGAAACCGATGATTTTTTAGCAAAAATAAAAGATTATTTCAGAGCAAAATTACGCGTAACGCCTTCTATAAAATTTGAAACTTTTGAAGAATTACAATCAATTGTTTTCAAGCCAGAAAGTAGAAAACCAATTACGTTTGTTGATTATAGAGAAAGTTAAATATATGAAATAAAAAGTCCACTTTCAGTGGACTTTTTATTTGAAAATATCTTATTTTAAATAAGTATCAGAATTTCTTGCCGGGCTTTTAACCTCTGGCCATTCTTGCTGTTTTCCGTCTCTACCATTAGGTAAAATACGACGCTCACGACTTACTAAATCTTTTTCTTGATCTGCCATCATCGTTAAAGTAGCACTCAAAATTGCATTCGTTTGTACTTCTTCAAAAACGATTTTATCATACGTATCTTTGTTTGTGTGCCAAGTATACGTACCGTAACCCCAATTTAATGAACTAAGTCCGAAAGCTGGCGCTCCTGCAGCGATAAAAGATGCATGATCCGATCCTCCACCACTTGGCATTCCAGGGAAATCTGTCTTGATTTCTTTCGTAATAAAATTAGGAACAGCTTGTAACCAGCGCGTCATGTATTCATATGATTTTTCAAAACCAGATCCATTGATGTTTACTACACGTCCTGTTCCATTATCTTGGTTAAATACAGCTTGAGTGTTTTTAATAATTTCTGGATGATCTTCTACAAAAGCACGAGAACCATTCAATCCTTGTTCTTCACTTCCCCATAAACAAATCAAAATTGTACGTTTGTTATTTGGGTATAATTTTTTGATTGTACGAATTGTTTCCATCATTGTGATAGTTCCAGTTCCGTTATCTGTTGCTCCTTGCGCTCCATCCCAAGAATCGAAGTGAGCAGAAAGAATAATGTACTCGTTTGGTTTTTCTTTTCCTTTAATTTCTCCAATAATATTGAATGTTTTCGCAACTCCATTGTGTTTAGATTGTGCATTAACAGTCAATTTTGGAGCAGTTCCATTTTCAGCTAAACGATATAACATTCCGTAATCTTCATTCGAAATATCTAACATTGGGATAGTTTTCGTTTTTGCACCAAAAATTCTATTTGCTCCCATAATTCCTGTCCAATAAGAAATTGCAACCGCTGCAGCTCCATTTTTCTCAAAAACTTCTGGAAGTGTATTGTTGTTGTAACCTGTCACTTTTATAGAATTTGCCCAAGCTTCGGCTTCAGCTTTTCTTGTTTCAGTAACTTTTTTATACAAATCCTCTAAACCAAAATCTTTGTATTGATAATCAGAACGTCCATATGATTGGTTTTGTGACATCAAAACAACTTTTCCTTTTACAGAAGGTAACCATGCGTCAAATTCAGCTTTTGTTTTGAAAACAGGCATTGCGATAGCATCTGCATTCACAGCTTTTTTAGTTGCTGGTGACCATGCTAATTGAGTAGCTTCGATAGATTTTGCTCTTGGATACGTCATATCAACATGCGTTATTCCGCGCTCCCATGCTTTCCATGTTCCATAATCTTCACGGCGGGCATCAATTCCCCAAGATTTCAACGTTTTAATTGCCCATTCTCCTGCTTGATCCATTTGTGGAGTTCCTACTAAACGAGGTCCGATTCCGTCTAATAATTCGTGCGAAATTTTCTTCAACTGCGAATTATTTTGAATTTCGGTTACAAAACTTTGTACAGTTGGGTCTAATTTTTCTTGTGCTTGCGCATGTACCGCAATAGACGATAATACAATTGTAGAGTAGGTTAATGTGTTAATCAATTTCATAATTAAAGTAATTTCGTGTGATAAATTTTACAAATTAGGTCTAAAATAGAATATTTTGTGAAATAAAAAAAGACATCTGTAGATGTCTTTTGTGTAATTATGTTTTTTTGAAAATATAGTATTGTTTTTTAACTATCTTTCATTTTAATGAATCGATTATTTTGTAGCACAAATATTTTGTCAGGGTTATAGGCATGATTCTTTTTCGATTCTTCATTTAATGGAAAAACCGTAATTGCTAAAACTGGAAAATCATTGAAACTAAATATCTGTAAATTAATGTTTTTATATAAATATTCGTCCTGAGAAAAATTTGCATCAAGTAAATTGTAATAATTAATCAATTCGACATCGCTCATAATACTTTCGGTTAAATTTTCTGGATGATAACCAACAAATAATAAACCTCCCTGACCATGCAGCATTGCATAAATATTTTTTTCAATTTCTTTCGGACAATTCTTTTCTAAAAACTGAACATAATTAAAATATTGATAATGAAAAAGATGATCGTAAAGACAATCTAGAATAAATTCGTTGTTCGAAATATTATTTATAAAAAATTGTCTTGTTGGGTTATTCCACAAAAAAGGTGTGTCTAAAATTTTGAAATAGTCATCTTTAATAGCAAAATTTGAGAATAGATTTTTATTTAATTTTATTGCATTTATTTGTTCTTCAAAACCTAAATTTTTCAGTAACTTATATTCGTTTATTAAATTGTTAAGTTGTTCAGAATAATTAATTTGTTTAGAATTTTTTAAAGAATAAATTTCATATTCGTTATCTTTTTTTAAAGAATCGAAATCTTCATTTAACACAAAAGACAAACTAATTCCGTAAGGAAAAATGGTTTCATTTGGAGTGATAAAAATAGCTTCTTGATTAACTAGTTTTAAGCGTTTGTAATTATTTTCGTTAGGAAAATTGATTTCAGTATTTATTCGATCAATTGCTTTTGGTTGAATAAAGTTACTTTCAATTTGTAGCAAACCTTCATTTGAAATAATTTCGATGTAATTTTTAAGAAAATTAAAAGCATCCAACCTATTTTTTAACCCGTTATCCGAATTAAATTCAGTTGTTTGAAATTCTTTTGAGCTTGTGCAAAAACGTGTTTTTACAACATAAGTTATTGTAGATAAAATGTTTTTGTGCATAGTTGAATTTTAATCTTTTGTAAATGTAAAAGATTAGTTTTTAATAATTTTTACTAAAAAACACTTTTTTATAAAAATTATTAAGTGTTTTTGTTAAGAACTTTTTGATTCCGTTTTCGATAAAATAGTCACTTTTTTTAACATTGTTTTTGAGGAAATGATAAAATTATAAATTTGATTTAAACAAAAAATCCTCAACTCCGAAGAATTGAGGATTTACTAACCAACTAAAATTAACTATATCTATGAAATTTGTATGCTACGTTTTTCTTTTGGTAAAGCTTCTTCTTTCTTAGGTAGAACTAATTGCAAAATTCCGTTTACATAAGAAGCTTCTATTTTATCTTCGTTTATGGTTTCTGGCAATGTAAATGCTCTTCTGAAGCTTGAAAAATTAAATTCTTTTCTCGAAAATTTTTCTTCTTTTACTTCTTCATTTTGTTTAAATTCTGATGAAATTTTCAAAATATTTTCATCAATTTCAATAGAGAAATCTTCTTTGTTTAAACCTGGTGCAGCTAATAAAATCTCGAAACTATCTTCATTTTCTTTGATATTTACTGCAGGAAATTGATTTTGAGAATTTACAAAAGTTTCAAATTTTGGACGCATTGCATTTTCAAATCCAAAAGGAAAATAATTTGCTCTATTTTTTCTTGCTGTATTCATGTCTTGTATGTTTAAATTTTTGATTTCATTGTTCATGTTTTCACTTTATTCAAATTATGTGCAAATCGATATTTTAAGACAAAATGACTGGTTTTTACTATTTTCAAATGTCAAAATGACCGAAAATTTAAATTTTGAACATAAAAAAATCCTGAAAAGTCATTTTCAGGATTTGTAAATCTCGGTAAAGATTCTATTTATTTATAAATTTCGTCTAAAACTTTTGCTAAACGTAGACCGCCTTTTAGCATTTGATCTTCGATCGTTTTTTTGTTGTCAAAATGATAACGGTAACCTAATTTATCGTCCATTTTAACACCTGCGTAAATTCTGTTTGCAATAATATAAGAGCCGTAAATCCAATCAGCAAAAGTTCCTTCTTGCATTGTTTTTTGTTGTTCTTTCGTTGCAATATCCAGTAAATTAGAATATTCTGTGTACGAATAGTTTTCGTAATCAACCAATTTAGAATCCCAAACGGTATGAATATTTACTTTATCGCGAAACCATTCAACTTTGATTCTATTTCCACCCAAATCGTCTGGACGCCCAACATGTAAAGGTTGATGCGCATCTCCCAAAATGTGAATCAAGAAATATAAATCGTGTTGTTTTTGTTCGATTGTTAAATTCTTGTTGTTTTTTAATTCATTAATCAAAAACAAACCTTTTTTGTACATATTATCATCAGAAGTTCCATCTAGCGCAACATCAAATTGTGCACGATCCAAATCTCCTGGAATATTTACGTAATGGTAAGAATCTGCATGTTTCCAAGAATCATCAGACTTGATAAAATCTGGCCAGTTCGCCCAATACGCTAATTTTTGTGGACCAATAATTTTTGTAATTTCTTTACGAGTTTTCTTGCTAATATGTTGTTCTGCAATTTGAGAAACTACTCGGTGACCTGTTAATCCCCAAGCTAAAGCACTTTCTGAAGCTAAAAATGCTCCTAAAAGCATTGCACTTCCTATAATTTTTTTCATTGTGTGAGCTCGATTTTTGACAAAGGTAATAAAACTAATTCAAGTAGAATGAGTGATTTTTGAAGGTGATTTTTAAATGATAGTTAATATTTTTTCAAGTAAAATCAAGTACTTTTTCATAAAAAAAACATCGATTTTAAAATATTCTTAAATAACTTAAAAAACTTAAAAAAAATATTAATTCAATAAACCTCGATAAACAGGCAGATTGGTATGTCTTTTATTTATAATACTAAAAATAATTCAGTACTTTGTTTTGCATAATACTAAAACTTTTATATATATTTGTATAACAAAATAAAACAAGCCGTTCTTATGAATATAGAGAAAACAAAAGTTCAGATGCGAAAAGGTGTACTGGAATATTGTATTCTCAGCATTATCAAAAAAGGAGATGCTTATGCATCTGATATCATAGACGAATTGAAAAAAGCAGAGATGATTGTTGTTGAAGGAACATTATATCCGCTTTTGACAAGACTAAAAAATGATGACCTTTTACAGTATCGCTGGGAAGAATCAACGTCAGGACCACCTCGCAAATATTATGCACTTACAGAGTTAGGTGAAAATTTTTTAAAAGAATTAGCTGAAACTTGGGAACAGTTAATTGAAGCCGTGAATAAAGTAACCACAGAAACGCAGAAAAATGGATAAAACAGTATCAATAAGTATAGGAGGATTTTCTTTCGTGTTAGACGAAATCGCCTATAATAAATTAAAGACCTATTTACAAGATGTAAAAACTTCGTTGAGAGGTACGGAAGGTGTAGAAGATATTATTGAAGATGTAGAAATCCGTATTTCTGAATTATTTCGTGAACGATTAAAATTTAGAGAAGTCGTAAACGAAGATGACATCAATTTTGTAATTGCAACGATGGGACATCCAGATCAATATAAGGTTGAAGAAGATGAAGAGAACGAAAAAACGTCTACAAATTCATCATACAATTATTCGTCAAATAATCAATCGTATGGTGGGCAACAAACTGGTGCGAAACGTTTGTACCGCGATCCAGATGATACAATTGTAACAGGATTATCTGCTGGTTTGGCGCATTATATGGGCGTTGATCCTTGGTTTGTACGTTCTATTTGGTTAGTTCTTGGAATTTTGGGAATTTTCACAGCAGGTGTATCATTTTTCTTAGTGGTATTCTGTTATTTTATCTTGTTAATTTTTGTTCCAAAAGCAAAAACAACATCAGAGAAGTTACAGATGTACGGACAACCAGCAAACATTGATACATTAAAAAAAAACGTAGAACAAGCTAGTGAAGCTGTTGTAAGTGGAAGCAAAGAATTAAGTAATAAATTAGGCGGAGCCTTTGGTGTTTTTGGTCGAATTTTACTTTGGTTCATCGGATTTATCATTCTAAGTTCAGGAATTGGATTAATCATTGGAGGATTCTTTTTCTTCTTTACTACTTGGACAGAAATGCCAACAGAATTATTCGGTTATCTTGTTGAAGAGGAATGGATGAGCATGGCAGCCAAAATATTTGGAGGAATATTAATGGTAATTCCAGGTATTTTGTTGACAATTTTAGGTGTAAAATGTTTCTGGAATAAAGTAAAAGTAAGCAAAGCTGTCATCTTTGGATCAATCGCTCTTTGGTTTGTTGCATTATTTGCAATCATCGGAATTTCTGTAAGTACAGCAAGTAAATTTAGAAACTCAGTTGAAATGACACAAGAAAAAAGTTATGTTATTCCTTCTGATACCTTACAAGTTTATTTTAGAGAAAATAATGAAGGTAACTTAAAGTTCAAAACTTTTAACGATTTAGATCAATTAATTGATGCTGATGGAAACTTAATCATTCCAATTGATGATATTTTTGAGATTGAAGAAAGTACAGACGATAAACTTCATGTTCAAGTAACTTATTCTTCTAAAGGAGGAAGCAAAGAAGAAGCAAAACGCAATTTAGAAGCAATTAGATATAATTACGAATTAAATGGAAATAAACTTTATTTAGATGAGTTTATTAAAATTCCTAAAGATGGTAAATTTAGAAATCAAACGGTTGATATCAAATTGTATGTTCCTAAGAACAAATTAATTCACACGAATAACACTGATCGAATAACAATTATTAATAATGATAATGATCGTGATTATTTATACGATTTGAAGAATAAATTTATTGGATATAATGGAAAAAAATTCGTATGTTTGAATTGTCAAAAAGATTCAGATTCTGAGGACGATATTAATCTTGATTCAGAGGATGTAAACATAAATTTGAATGACGGAAACGATTCGGCGAGAGTTAGAATTGATAAAAATGGTATTCGTGTCGAAAGTAAAGACGGTTCAGTAGGACTAAATTTACCAAGAACTGAAAACAAAAAAGAAAAATCAAACCAAGAAATACACTATAAAGATGATACAGATTCTATTAACATTAACTACAGAAATCATTCAAATAATCGTTGATTTCTTTGCATAGACTTAGGAAGTATTTTAATTAATAATATTCAAAAAGAGACATTTCATTTCGGAATGTCTCTTTTTATTTTTGGTTACATTGACTAATATCCGTTTCGAGTTTTGTATGTTTGCAAATGCATAAAGCATCATTTTATGAAAAAAATTTTAGGCAAACTTTTGTACTCATTAGGAGGTTGGAAATTAGATAATCATCTCGATCTATCGAAAGTAGATAAATGCGTTTTGGTTTGCGCTCCGCACACTTCCAATTGGGATTTTTACTATACTATTTTGGCTTTTTGGCAAATGGGAATTCCAATGAAAATGTTTATCAAAGATGCTTGGACAAAACCTTGGTATGGATATTTTATAAAGAAAATGGGCGGAATCGGAATTGATCGTTCTCAACGACATAATATGGTCGATTTTGCTTCAGATATTTTGAAAGAATCAGATAAATTATATTTAATTAATACACCAGAAGGAACGCGTTCTCGTGCAGAAAAGTGGAAAAATGGATTTTTCTATATCGCGCAAAAAGCAGATGTTCCGATTGTTTTGGCTTATTGTGATTTCAAGAAAAAAAGAGCTGGAATTTCAAAAATTGTAGAAACAGAAAACAGAACTTTAGAAGATGTGATGGATGAAATTCAAGATTTTTACAAAAAAGTTAGGGCAAAACATCCAGCACTTTATAACCCAAAAATACATTAAATTATGAACGAACAAGATATTTTACAGAAGTTCAATGAAATTTCGAAAAATACATTACTTGAAACTTTAGATATAGAATTTACGGCAGTTGGAGAAGATTTTTTATCAGGAAAAATGCCTGTTACGCCTAAAGTTCATCAACCATTTGGGTTATTGCATGGAGGCGCTTCTATCGTTTTGGCGGAAACGTTGGGAAGTACATTGTCAAATATTATTTTACATTCGGATGATTTTGTGGCGGTTGGTCAACATGTTGACGCAAATCATCTTCGTCCAAAAAAGGAAGGAACAATTTTTGGGCATGCAACAGTCGTAAAACAAGGTCGTACTTCGCATTTGATTAAGATTGAAATCAAAGATGAAAACGATAAATTAATCTGTTATACACATTTAACAAACGCTATTATTTCTAAAAAACATGTTTAAAAAATTTCAAGATAAACTTGAAAGATTAATTCAGAATCAAGAACCTTTTCTTCTTTTTAGAAAACCAAATTCTACACAAGTGGAGTTGTGGGAAAATAAAGATTTTGAATCGGATAACAAGTTTATTTGTAATAGTTTCGATAATACAAAATTGGTTGAATTTAATGATAATGAGGTTATAGATATTGGAATAAATGAATTACCAAATTTTGAACTTTCTTTACCAGAATCAAACAAAAATGAAGCAATTTCGTATGAAAATTATATTGATTTAATTCAAAAAACAGTTGAAGAATTACAAAGTGATTCACCAACTAAAAAAATTGTAATTAGTCGAATCAATTCACTTCCAGAAACGAATATTAATTTAGTTGAAACTTTTAAAAATTTACATCAACATTATCCAAATGCCTATGTGTATTTGCGATTTGATACAGAAGAAGGTTGTTGGATTGGAGCTTCGCCAGAGCTTTTATTGAAAGAAAATAATCAATTTATACAAACTGTTTCTTTAGCTGGAACAAAAGCAAAAGAAGATGAATGGACAGAGAAAGAATATCACGAACAACAAGTAGTAACTGATTATATTTCGTCAACTTTAGAACCTTATACTTCTTACATTGATGTGGACGGACCATTTTCGGTAAATGCAGGATTTTTTGAACATTTGAAATCATTTATTTCAGCTCAATTAAAAGACAAATCTCAGCTGTATGACTTGTTGAAAGCTTTGCATCCAACGCCTGCTGTAGGAGGAATGCCAAAGGATCTGTCAAAAGATTTTATTCTCGAAAACGAAGGCTATAATCGTACTTTTTATGCAGGTTTTATGGGCTTTCAAAATAAAACAGAATCGGAGTATTTTGTTAATCTTAGATGTGCAAAAATCTATTCTAATAAAGTAAATTTGTATGTAGGAGGAGGTATTATGCCCGATTCTATTCCTGAAAATGAATGGCGAGAAACAGAACTGAAATCAAAAACAATAGGTGAATTGTTGGTGAAAACAGAGAATTAAATCAACTTAGGACGTTTAGATTTTGGTAAAGTTAAGATGACTAAATTATAAGAATCTTTTATCCATTCTTTGATTTGAATGTTTTTCACGTCTTGATGAATTTTAACAGTATTCCAATGTTTTTTGTTCATGTGATAACCAGGAATTACAGCTTCGAAAGTTGCGCGTAATTCGATTGCATTATCTGGATCACATTTGATATTTACAGAATCAAAATCGTCAATATTACAAAGGCAAAACATTTTTCCAGCGATATAAAAGACCAAAGTAGATTGATCAAAAGGAAATTTTTCTTCGACCAATGGAAGTCCTAAACTAAACTCTCTTAACTCTTCTATATGCATAAAAATATTTTTAGTGAAGATACAAATAAAACGAAAACGACCTTAATTACAAGGTCGTTTTCTATTAAATGTGGAATGTATGCAATTAATTTACATCCCACCAAACACGCGTATTGATGTTATCTGGTCCCATTTGTTGAAGTGCGTTCTGATAGCCTTCTGGGTTATAATTTCTAACACTTGTTGGATAAAGCATACGACGAGGCATTTTTTTATCATTCAACATGGTAGAAGTTGTCGGTAATTTTGGAAAACCAGTTCTTTTATATTCAAACCATTGTTGGTAATCTGTAAAGAATAAAGCAAAATATTTTTGATCGATGATACGTTCTAACGTATTGTTGTATTTAATTTTTTCTTGTGCCATAAATTCAGCAGTAGGCTCGATATTCGTCCATAATTGTACAGCAGCTTTTACAGCTTTATCATAATGAGTTTTTGCATCACCACCTAAACCTTTTTGAGCCATTTCAGCTTTTATAAACTCAACTTCAGCATAAGTCATTAATGGAATTTTCATCGGAGCGATAACAATTGCATTGTTAGGAGATGACGGATTGAATTTGTAATCAGAACTATTTCCTTCGTAAGCTGCAGGAACTCCTTTGTAACCTAATGAAGAACCATCCAAATTAGAAGCTTTATTGACTAAAATTGGTAAACGAGGATCATTAGTTTCATTCATTTTATCAATAAAAAATGTTGTGAATGTTCGGCTATCTCTATAATCTTGTGCTCTTGGCCAAGGAGATAAACTTGGTGCTAAACCAGAAATTTGTAAAATAGCAGATTCTGATTCACTTTCGAAAATAGGATAAGTTGTCGGATTATCAATTATTTTTTTAAGTTCTGTTAAGGCAGATGCATCACGATTCGAAATTCTTAATAATAATCTCATTTTAAGAGAATTTGTGAATTTTTTCCAACGTGTTATATTGATGTTTTTTTCACTACTTGGGAATAAAATATCGGTACCATATTTTAGACCTAAATTAGTTACATATAATTGATTTGCTTTCTCTAAATCATTTAATAATTGCTTATAAATATCTTGTTGTGTATCAAATTTTGGTTTTGTAATTCCTTCTTCTGCTTTGGCTGCTTGAGAAAAAGGAACATCGCCAAACATATCGGTTAAATTAGAAATAACTAAAGAACGAAGCGTTAATGCAATTGCTTGATAATTGACATCTCCAGCTTTTTGCGAAACTTTTAGCATTTCCTCCAAATTAACAAGATTTGTGTAGGCATTATTCCAAGTCGAATTTCCCGTTCCTGTTGTTACATCATAACGATGAAGTCCCATTGCATTGCTTGGATAAGGAATATGAACTTGCATCAATTGAGCTGTAATATCGTAGTTTTTTAAAACATTATTTTCAGCCAAATCATAAAGAACAGGATTTAAAACAGAACCTGAATTAATTTCTGTGATTAAGTTTGGATCTTCATTTGCTTTCTCAAAATCGTTTGTACAAGAGAAAACAGTTGAAATTATAGTGAAGGCAAAAAATAGTTGAATTGAAATCTTTTTCATTTTAATAAATTGAATGTTGTAAATTATAATGAAGCTTTTAAGGTTACTCCATACGTTGCTGTTGACGGCATTTGTCCCATTTCAACTCCAGGTACATAAGTATTTCCATTTAATGATGCTGTTTCTGGATCGTATAAAGGAAAATCACTAATCGTGAATAAATCGCGTCCGTAAACTGTTAATGACAATGCTTGTAAACCTGTTTTTGATAATAATCTTTTAGGAAAATCAAATGTTAAACTCACATCTCTTAATTTTAAATATGAAGCTTCGAATGAATTAGATTCTACATTTGCACGACGATTATATTCAGCATAATAAGTTGCCACATCAGCTTTTGTTGTATTTGGAGAATAAGTTCCGTCAGCATTCAATACAACACCATTTCCAATGATGTAACCATCTTCTCGACCAGGTAAAGAATCTGCCAATTTTCCTTGCTCCATCATTTTGTGATAAGTTTGTGAATAGACAATTCCACCATATTGTCCGTCTAATGTAAAACTGAAACGCAATGTTTTGAATTTGATTTCATTTGTGAAACCTGCTCTCCATTTAGGTGTTGCGTCTCCAACATATTCTATTAATCCATTTTTAAGTGGAACACCTGTTTTTGCATCATAAATGATTTGTCCCGCATCGTTTCTTACAAATTTTTCACCATATAGAGCTGTAGAAGAACCGCCAACTTTAGCAATTTGATAAACTGTTCCAGATTGACCAAGAATCATTTGATCACCTTCTATTCCTTCTACTAAAGATTTTACTTTGTTTTCATTTTTAGACCAAGTTCCAATCATTTTCCATTCAAAATCTTTACTTTTAATTGGAGAATACGTAGCTGCTATTTCAATTCCTCGGTTTTCAATTTCTCCTCCATTTACCACTCTTCTTGAATAGCCAGTTGTGATATCATTTGGTAATTCGAAGATTTGATTTTTTGTACTTTGTTGATAAACTGTAAAATCTAAGCTTAATCTTTTCTTGAATAATAAAGCCTCGAAACCAGTTTCCCATGATGTTGTAGATTCAGGTTTAATATCAGGATTAAATAATCTTCCAGGTACTACTGCAGATGCTGTAAAATCGCTTTGATCGTAATATCTATTTGTCCAACCTGTTGTACCTCCGTTACCAACTTTTGCAAATGATAAACGGTATTTTAAGTAATTAATAGGTCCTTTTATTTTGAATAAATCTGACAGAATAAAACTTGAAGAGACTGAAGGATAAAAGAATGAGCTATATTTTACTGCAACAGAAGAATTCCAGTCGTTACGACCTGTAAAATCAACGAAAATCATGTCTTTCCAACCAAATGAAGCCATTCCATATAATGAATTTTCTTTTAAATTAGAATCATACGTTCTTGCAAAAGGAGAAGTTAATCCATTCGAAAGTTTATAAACTCCAGGCGAAGCTAAACCATTTACCCAAGCCGTTAAATTTCTGTATTCATAATTTTTTCTATTACCTCCAACATTTGCATTGAAACCAAAATCTCCCCATTTATCAGTATAAGTTAATAAGAAATCGATATTTGTTTCAGTTTTAGATATGTCTTGTCTTTTGTAATATCCATTCGGCGTACGATTCATATCAAATGGACGTTTTTGTTCGCGCAATTGAGTATAGGTATTAATTGCAGGACGTAACATTAAGCTTAATTTATTGCTTAATTTAAAATCTGCTCTAATATTTCCAACAATTTGATTACTACTCATTGGATTAACAGCTTCGTAAGCAATAGCATAAGGATTGTCCATGTATGAACTAAATGGGCGAATCATTTTTACTCCATTGAAATCCTTTTTCCAAATTGGTTTGTACCAATTTAAATCTACGTTTGGATTTTGGAAGATCATAAAATAAGCAATAGATCCGTTATTGTAACCAGTTCCTGGTAAATTATCACTTGTTTTGCGAGTATAGTTTAAGGCAGTCGAAACTTTGATGCGATCACTTACTTGATAGTTTCCATTAATAGCAGCAGTATAATTTTCGTAGCCTGTATTTGGCATAATCCAGCTATTTTTCTGATGTCCAATAGAAGCTCTCATACTTCCTTTGTCATTTCCACCAGAAAGTGTAACTGCATTACTGAAAGTGAAACCAGTTTGCCAAAACCCTTTTCTATTATCTTTATACGCACGCCATAAAGTTCTTTCAGCCCCTTGTTTTTCTAAAGTTGGATCATATTGAAAAAATGATTGTCCGTCAAATTTTGGTCCGAATGCAGAAGAAGTACTTCCTGTATTTGGTCCATCTGCTGAGGTTTGATATGAGTAATAAGGATTGCCGTTTTTATCGAAACTTTTTCCAGTTCCTTGACCATATTCATATTGAAAATCTGGCCAATTGTTAATAACGTCAATAGCTACAGTTGATTTATATTCTAAACCTAATTGTTTACCTTTTTTACCTGATTTTGTTGTTATAATTAAAGCTCCATTTGCAGCTTTGTTTCCATAAAGAGCCGCTGCAGAAGGACCTTTTAAAACGGTTACACTTTCGATATCTGCTTGATTGATGTCAGAAATACCGTTACCAAAATCGATAGGTGAATCATCGCCCATGTAAGCAGTATTGTTTCCAGAAGAAGTCATTTCTGTACTCATTGGAACACCATCGATGACAATTAAAGCGTAATTTTTTGATTGGTCGATTGAATTTGCTCCGCGCAAAATAATTTGCTGAGAATTGATTGGTCCATTTCCTCCAGAAATAATATTAAGACCAGCTACTTTTCCTTTCAATCCCGAAGACCAGTTATTCGCTTCTGCTGTTGCAAGTTCTTCCGAACCTATATTTTGTTGAGCAAATCCTAATTTTTTCTGCTCTCGCTTTATCCCCAAAGCAGTTACAATTACCTCATTCAGTTGGTTAGATTCTTCTTGTAAAGTAATTTTTACTTGAGAAATATCTTTCGGTGTGTATTCAATAAATTTGTGTTGAGATGAATTTACCAATAATGTAGGATGAGCAACATTTACTGAAACAAATTCGAAAAAACCATCTCCGTCTGTAAATGTTTTAAAAGATGTTCCCTTGATGATGATTTCTACATCTGCAATTCCTAATCCGTTTTGATCAACGATTTGACCTTTGATTGGATTTTGATCTTGAGAAATCGATTGATGATAATCTGTTCCGGTGTAAGTTTTAGCATTGGCGTGTAAACTTAAAAATCCACCTAGTAGAAGTAGTGGTAATTTTAATTGTTTCATAGCTGTAAATGTGAAATGTTTATGTGTTAAAAATTTTAACAAAACTAGAACTTCTTTTTATGAAGTTGTTTAACTCATGGTTAAGAGATTTTTAAGTAAACATTACTAAAATAGAGGTCTTGATATTAGTTTTACATTTGAATAAAGGTTTATTGATTTTTATTTAACATGAATAAATTGTAAAATATTTTATTTAAAAAAGCCACTTCAAAAGAAGTGGCTTATCAAGATGTGTATAAAACGGTTATTTAATAACTTCGAAAGAAGATTTTTCTGTAAAAGTGTTTCCGTACAAATCGGTTGCGCGAACTTCAATTGGATAAGTTCCAACTTTTAGTTTATTCGGTAAACGAACTGACCAAATATGTTTCGAAATTTCTGGAGCAGAAGGTCTGTTACCAATATTTGTAATTTCTGCATTATCAATTTTCATGATGGTTTCCATATAATTGTAATCAACTGTTGGATCCCAATTCATCTCTTTCCATTCACCATTATTTACACGATATTCAACTTTATTTGATTCATGTCCCATAAAGAAATTAGCATATAAAAAAGCACGATTGCGTTTACCTTCTTTTACTTTTTTTGTGTGGTACAGGTCGATTTGTTTTTCTTTTGGTGAATTTGCAACTTTATAATCAAATTTATATTGATTACCATCTACATGTAAAAAAGCATAACCTTTTGGTGTACCATCACGCATCGTAGAGGCCGGAACTCCTTTTGCATCTTTCGGTCCCGAATACCAATCACCAGAAGTTGTTCCAACATTGTACTCGTGATGAGGTTTTTGTTGTTGCCAACCATCTTGATTTGCATAAAAAATCTGTTCTTGGAAATGTGTATGAGCAGACATTGAAATTGTATTTGGGTAATCTTTTAACAATTCGAATAATTGATTTCTATCTTCTGGACGTGTGTCACGCAACGGAATATGAAATGCTAAAACAATTAAATGATCTTTTGGAACAAATTTTAAATCATTTTTAATGAATTCTAATTGATCAGGACGGAAACCTCCCCAATATCCTTTTCCATCACGAGGATCTGGATATAAAATATCATCTAAAACAATAAAATGTGCTTTACCGATATTATATGAATAATTATTTGGACCGAAATTTTTCTCGAACGTTTCATCCGAATATTGATCTTCTTTTGCATCATAATTCATATCGTGATTTCCCATAACATTGTACCAAGGTAAACCAACTTTCGAAACAGCTTTTATATAAGATGGATGCAAATTCAAATCATCACCAACCAAATCTCCTAAAGAAAGTCCGAATTCCATTCCTTTAATTCCTTTAACATCATCAATTACACCTTTAGAGAAATACTCGATTTCTTCTTCTGTATAAGCTTGAGGATCACCAAAAATTAAAGCCGAAAATTTTTCGTTTTCTTTTGTAGGAATTAAAGCAAAATCAATACTCTTTGGAGTATTTCCAGTCGGAGCAGAACCTGCATATTCTAATTTTGGAGAGCCATTAGGTTTGTTGATGTAGTAGAATTGTGGCTGATTGAATTCGTTTGTAGGAATTTTGTAATTTGTTGGTTTAATGACAAACAAAATAGTTTCGTTATCAATCTCGATTTGATATTCTCCTTTATCATTTGTCGAAACAACTTGTTTTCCGTTACTAATTTGCACGTTTGCCAAACGTTTTTCTGATTTATCGAATTTATTGTTTTGATTTTTATCTTCAAAAACAATTCCTTTAGCAAGTTGTTGAGCGTTGACAGAAGTATAAAAACTTCCAAATAATACTAGCGATAATACGATTTTTTTCATTGTGTGAATTTCTTGTTTTGTAGATGTTAAAATTCTATATTTTATGCGGTATTCGGATTAACACAACAATAAGTAAAGATTAAATTTAAGTAAATAAGAATAATATATTTTCAAATTTAATAATGGATGAATAATTGTCTTTGATTATTAAATATTCTAAATTTGCAACCGATTGCATTATGTTATGGAAGAGAAATTAAGCATGAGTTCACGACAAATTTTCATGCAAATTATAGGTTATGTAAGTTTTTCATTTATAGGTTATTTACTTATAGGTTTACCGTTGGCTATTTTACCTATTTTTATTACAAAAACATTAGGTTTTACTGAGCTTGTAGCGGGTATTGTAATTAGTTTGCAATATGTGATAACTTTTATATTGAGAGGTTATGCGGGAAAAATCGTAGATACAAAAGGTCCTAAACCAGCCGTTTTATTGAGTATGAGTTTGTTTATTTTAGCAGGAGTTTTATTATACTTTTGTTACTTCACAAGAAACAATCATTTTTTGTCAATAGCTATTCTTGTACTTGCGAGATTGGTTACTGGTGCAGCAGAAGGAATGGTAGGTGGAAGTCCAATAAACTGGGCAATTTTAAAAATTGGACAACAACATACAGCGAAAGCAATTTCTTATAATGGTGTTGCTAGTTATGGTGCATTGGCAATTGGAGCACCATTGGGAGTTATCTTAAATCAATATTTTGGACTTGGTTTTATTGGTTTGTTTAGTATTGTTTGTGCGATTATAGGTTATTTTTTAGCTAGAAATAAAGAGAATATATTAACTGCAGTTTCAAAAGTTCCGCAACCATTTATAAGTGTATTGAAAACAGTGGCTCCTTTTGGAATTTGTTTAGCACTTGCAGGTCTTGGATTTGGAGGAATTTCTAATTTTATAACACTTTACTACGACTTTTATAGTTGGTCGAATGCAGCTTTATGTTTAAGTGTTTTCAGTTTATTGTTTATTGTAGGACGATTATTTTTTAATAGTTCAATTAATACATTAGGAGGATTAAAAGTTGGAATTATTTGCATGATAGTCGAAACGATAGGTTTATTAATTCTTTTTAGTGCGCCAAATTCTTTTATCGCTCTTATTGGTGCAGGTATTACAGGAATTGGTTTTTCATTGGTTTTTCCTGCGATGGGAGTAGAGGCTGTTGCTTTGGTTTCAGATAATAGTAAAGGAGCTGCTTTAGCTGCGTATGGCTTGTTTATTGATATCTCATTGGGAATTACAGGTCCTCTAATTGGTGGTGTTATCAGTTTGTTTGGAATGTCAAACTTATTTGGTTTTTGTAGTTTGTTTGTGTTTATAGGATTATTGTATAGTTATTATTTACAAACAAAAAAAAATCGTTCAGAATTTAATAATTCCGAACGATAATATGAAAACATCTAATTTTAGATTCTTTTACGTAGTAAATTTTACCTGTTCTAACATAATTTTTTAGCACTTGTTCTAACTCTTTTTCTAGTTTAGAATCAGGTCTAATTTTATGATTAAACCTAACATAAGAAATATCAAAAGCAGCACCAAAATTATGTGAACTATCATTAGAAGAAGCATTTTTATTAATTCCTCTCAAACGATTTTGATCATGTAGCGTTCGTGTCATTGATGTAACAACGAAAAAATTTTGACCTGTTGTTTTTACAAAATCTCTTGCAATACTTGTCAAAATATCTCGACCTTTTGGAATAAGATACGAATGACTATGCGTTAAATCACCAACTCGCCAACCATAACCACGTTGCTTTATTTTAACCAATTTACCTTGATTGATATATTTGTTCAACTTTTTATCACCATCAATTAGCTCAAGTTTATGAGATTTTGCGGCATTCAAATGCTGAACATATTCTTTAGAAGGTTCTATAATAACTCGAGATTGAGCGTAACCGAATAAAGAAGAGCAAATAAAAAAAGTTGTTAAAAATTGTTTCATGATTCAATTCTCTTCTGCAAAAATAGAAAAGAACTTTTATATATTACATTGTTGTTGATTTAAATTGATCGGGATTACGAACCGTTACATGAAAACAGTGTTGTCTATATTCTTTGATATAGTAAATTTTACCGTCTTCTTGCAATTGTTTTAAAATCGCTTCTAAATTATCACGATGAGTTTTGCTATACGTATATTTATTATTGAATTTTGTATACGACAAATCAAAAGAAGCACCATAGTTATGAGAACTTTCGCCTTTTGCTGCATTGCTATTTACTCGTCTTAAACTTGCTTGACTTTCTTCAGAACGGGTAAGCGAAGTTACAGTAATTGTAGCATTGTTTTCGTCCAGAAATTTTGAAGCAATTCGTTCCAACACAGTTTTTGCTCTGTTATTTAAAAAAGCTTTACTGTGTGTTAATTTCTCAATTGTGTACCCATTTCCTTCTTCAGGAATTGCAACTAATTTTTTTGTAGCAACTAAACCTTCAATATCATCAAAACTCTTCACGATTGGAATGTTGAATGATTCTGCTGCCATTAAATGATCGTCATAAGTTACTTTTTTTGTAGAGATAGAAGTGGATGAAGAGGCAGAATTTTCTGCTAAAATGTAACTTTCTTGACTTTGAGCTGAAATAAATATTCCGCTAAAAAGACAAGAAAGGGCAATTAATTTTTTCATGTTTTAAATTATTACGCGACAAAATTAGAAGTTACAATTTAATAAAGACTTGTTAAAAATTATAATATTTAGGTAAACTTTTTTTAAAATTTTCTTAAATCTGTTCTCAAAATAGCATTGCTAGATAGATTGATAGAAATTTAAATTTCATCACATTTGAAACATAAAATATTCTTAAATATAAATTCTAATAGATTAAATCCTACTAAATTCGCTATTTTTGTAATTATTATTCATTTTTATTTTTAGACCTATTTATAAAATGGCAAAAGTTAAAGTTGGAATGGTACAAATGACTTGTACTAATAACAAACAAGAAAATTTAAACAAAGCAATAGAGCAAGTAAAAGTAGCAGCTGCAAAAGGCGCTCAAATTGTGTGTTTGCAAGAATTGTTTACCTCATTATATTTCTGTGACGTAGAAGATTACGATAATTTCGACTTAGCAGAAGCAATTCCTGGACCATCAACAGATGCGTTATCAGTTGTAGCTAAAGAATTGGGAGTGGTAATTATCGCTTCATTATTCGAAAAACGTGCGCAAGGTTTATATCACAATACAACCGCTATTTTAGATGCTGATGGACAATATTTAGGAAAATATCGCAAAATGCATATCCCAGATGATCCTGCGTTTTATGAAAAATTCTATTTTACTCCAGGTGATTTAGGTTACAAAGTTTTTGATACTAAATTTGGAAAAATTGGAGTGTTAATTTGTTGGGATCAGTGGTATCCAGAAGCTTCTCGTATAACAGCATTGATGGGAGCAGAAATTTTATTTTATCCTACTGCGATTGGTTGGGATACGACGCAAGACGAAGAAACAAATCAAGATCAATACAATGCTTGGCAAACAATTCAGCGTTCACATGCGGTTGCGAATGGAGTTCCGGTTATTTCTGTAAATCGTGTTGGTTTTGAGCAAGATGGAGCAATGAAGTTCTGGGGAGGCTCTTTTGCGACAAATGCGCAGGGAAAATTGTTGTACTTAGCAACGCATGATAAAGAGGAAACAGAAGTGGTTGAATTGGATTTGAACGAATCTGATTTCTTCCGTAAACACTGGCCTTTCTTAAGAGATCGCCGCATCGATTCTTATCAACCAATTACAAAACGTTTTATAGACGAGGATTAATGAAGAAATTATTTTCACTTATAGCATTGATAGGAAGTTTTGCATTTGGTCAAATAAAACCAATTCAGATTGATCCGATTAATAACAATTTATTTGTTTATCAAACATTCAATTCGTTTAATGGTGTTGAGTATAATGCAAATGGAATGTATTTGGTAACGAATAAAGGAATCGTTTTGTTTGATGTTCCTTGGCAGAAATCGCAATATCAAGAATTAAATGATATGTTACAAGAAAAGTATAATTTGCCAGTTATCGCTGTGTTTGCAACACATTCGCATGATGATAGAGCAGGAGATTTAAGTTTTTATAATGATTTGAATATTCCTACTTATGCAACTTCTTTAACCAATTCTAAATTAAAAAAAGAAGGAAAAGCGACATCAAAATTTGAGATTGAATTAGGAAAAACATACAAATTTGGTAATGAAAAATTTGTTGTTGAATATTTTGGTGAAGGACATACTTCTGATAATGTTGTGGTTTGGTTTCCAAAATATAAAGTGCTGAATGGAGGTTGTTTGATAAAAGGTGCTGACGCTGTAAATTTAGGTTACACAGGTGAAGCAAATGTTACTGAATGGCCAAAAACAGTACAGAAACTAGTTACAAAACATCCAAAAATTAAACAAGTTATTCCAGGTCATGATAATTGGAAAGTTACTGGACATATCGAAAA